>NZ_ALVC01000077.1:0-28233 GCF_000293195.2 Sphingomonas sp. LH128 | reverse complement strand
GCTGGCGGCGATCCAGGCGGCTGCCTGAATTCAGCACCCGAAATGCGCAAGGCAGGGCCGCGTGCAAGGCGCGGCCCCGCCCCTACTTCCGCCACACTCCAACCATGACCGGAGCCGTGCATGCCCATCATCGCCCCTCTCGCGCCTGACGTCGCCCCTGACGTCGCCATCGAAGCCGAGCCGGTCGATCGGGCCGCGCGTCTCCCCATGCCCGGCATGGGGCGGCAGGTGGCGATCTTCGCGCTGCTGCTCGCCTGCGAATTCCTCTACGGCTGGGCTTGGAACACGGTGGACGTGCTGCGCCCGTTCATTCGCGCGTCGCTGAACCTCTCGCTGCTGGAGGCAGGATCGGCCTATTCGGCGCAAGGCGCAGGTGCGCTGATCGGCGCGGTGCTGATCGGGCAAATCGCCGACCGCTTCGGCCGTCGCCGGATCTTCGCGCTGGTCGTGCTCGGCTACGGCACGATGCTGATCGCGGGTACGGCGGTCGGCAGCTATCCGATGCTGCTGGTCCAGCGTTTCCTGCTGGGTGCTTTCGCAGGCGCGAGCTTTCCGGTGGGCGTGGGCATCTATGTGAACCTCTTCCGCCCCTCGCTGCGTGGACGTCTGGCAGGGACGATGAACGCCTTCTTCAGCTTCTCGATCGTCGCGCTCGGCCTGGCGATGGGCGCGGTGGCGCCGGGAGACTGGAAGCTGCTGCTGTGGATCGGGGGCCTGCCGACGTTCGCGCTGGCGCTCATGGTGCTGTGGCTGATCCCCGCGCGTTCTCCGATCGACATGGCCAGCGAACGCGCGGCGAAGCTGCCCATCGGCGAACTCTTCGCGCCCGACGTGCGCCGCCAGACGCTCATGCTGGCAGCGATGACCGGCCTCAACTTCTTCGGCTACGCGGCCTACAGCGGCTGGCTGACCACGTACCTTTCCGGCGAACGCGGGTTCGACGCGGCGACGGCCGGAAAGCTGGTGGCCTGGCAGTTCGCGGGCAACATCGCCGGAGGCTTCTTCTGGGGCTGGACGGCCGACCGCTTCGGCCGCCGCTTCAATGCGATCGGCTTCCTGATCGCCGCCGCCGCCATCATCGCCTACCTGCTGGCGCCGACCGACGTGCTGATGCTGCAGCTAATCGGGCTGGTCTACGGCGCAGCATTGTGCTCCAGCGTGACCTGGGGACCGTGGCTAGCCGAACTGTACCCGCCGCACCTGCAGTCCACCGCCGCCTCGATCTTCAACTGGGGCCGGATCATCAGCTTCTTCGCGCCGCTCATCACCGCGACGCTGGCGCAGAAGCTCGGCATGACCATCGCCATGGGCTCGGCGAGCCTGGCGTTTTCGCTGGCGGCGGTGCTATGGCTGGCACAGCGCGAGACGCTGGAGCGGCGCTGAGGCGCCTCCAGCGACAGGAGCCGTCAGGCCGGAACCGCCAGCGCCCCGCCTTTCACCTGCTCCGCCGCATGCGCCGCCGCGCGGGCCGTCAGCGCCATGTAGGTCAGTGACGGGTTCTGGCACGCACTGGAGGCCATCGCCGAACCATCGGTGACGTAGAGATTAGCGATGTCGTGCGCCCGGTTGTGCGCGTCGAGCACCGAAGTGCGCGGATCGCGGCCCATGCGCGCGCCGCCCATCTCGTGCACCGCACCGCCGCCGGAGCCGACCTCCGCCGATTCCGAGAGGATGTCGGCGTCCATCAGCCCGATCATCGCCTTGGCCTCTTCCAGAGCATGGCTCACCAGCCTACGCTCATTGTCGCCATAGGCGAAATCGATGCGGGTCTGCGGCATCCCGAGGCTGTCCACCTTGCCATGGTCGATCGTGACGCGGTTGTGCGCCTGCGGCAGGCATTCGGCAAAGGCGCCCAGCAGCATCGTCCAGTCACCCGGACCGCTGGTCGCCGCCTTGAGGCCGCCGCCGATACCGGGCGTGCCGATACCGTCCGCCCAGCCCCGCCGCGTCGCGCTGCCCTGATAGGAATAGCCGCGCAGCATCTCGCGGTCCTGCCCGTCGAGATTGACGAAGCGCGGGATGACGATCGCCACCGGGCGGTTGCCATAATAAGCATGCCCCTCGAAGCCGCGAATGCGCGCGACGACCGACATCGCCAGCGCATGGTCCATGAAATAACGTCCCAACGTGCCGCTCGAATTGGCGAGGCCGTGCGGATTGGCGTCGTCGGCGGAGCGCAGCAGGACGCTGATCGAATTGACGCTGCCCGCGCACAGGAACACCACGTTGGCACGGTAAATCGTGCGGGCGCGGGTCTTCGCATCAATCACGCGCACGCCGCTGATACGCTTGTTCAAGGGATCGTATTCGAGGCTGTCAACCACCGCGTCAGTCACCAGCGTCAGCCGCCCGGTGGCGCGCGCGGCGGGGAGCGTCGAACTCTGCGTGCTGAAATAGGCCCCGTAGGAGCACCCGCGCGAACAGATGTTGCGGTACTGGCAATGCGAACGGTCGCCCTTTGCCTCGGTCAGGTTGGAACTGCGGCCCATGATCAGTCGCCGCTCGGGCCAGCGTTCGGCGATCCGCTCCTTGAGCGCCGCCTCCACGACATTAAGGTCCATCGGCGGCTGGAACACACCGTCAGGCAACTGATCCAGTCCCTCGCGCGATCCGGAAACGCCGATGAAGCCTTCGACGTGGTCGTACCACGGCGCGATGTCGGCATAGCGGATCGGCCAGTCGGTGCCGTGCCCGTCCCGCGCGTTGGCGCCCCAGTCGAGGTCGCCCCAGCGGTAGCACTGGCGCCCCCATACCAGCGAGCGGCCGCCCAACTGATAGGCGCGGCGCCACTGGAAAGGGTCCGTTGCGGTGGTTTGGTACGGGTTCTCACGGTCGTTGACGAAATGGTCGCGCGACCATTCGGTGAAACCCATGCCCTTGCTCTGCACTGCGTAGTCGCTGGCGTTGAGTTGCGGGTCGCCGAAGCCGCGGAACGGCAGTTCCCATGGCGGCGTCGTCTCGTTGGTGTAGCCCGACTGGTGCTCGATCATGCGGCCGCGTTCGAGCATGAGGACGTTGAGGCCGCGCTCGGTCAGTTCCTTGGCCGCCCAGCCCCCGGTGATCCCGGAGCCTATGACGATGGCATCGAATGCTCCGCTCATTATCCGGCGATCTTCTTCTTGATGGAGTTGGCGGAATAGTCGTTCGACAGCGGCCTGAAGGCAGGCGTCACCGGCACGTCGCGGTCGTAGCGACCGGGAGCGATCTCGTAATCGAGCTGGCCGCTCGCCCCGGCCTCGGAGGTGTAGTAGGCCATCAGGATCAGTGCCTTGGCCGTGAACCAGGGGCTCGGAAATGCGATCGGCGCGGCGAAGACCTTGCGATCGTACTCGCCCAGGATCGCGGCCTGCCGTGCCTGTGACTGGTCCATGAAGCCGCCTGTGGCAAAAAGCCCCGGCACTTCGCCGTCCAGCGCCTGGGCCAGGCGGGCAAGGGTATCGCGCGGCGTGCCCATGAGCCCGGCATCGACCGCGCGCAAAACGAATTCAACATTGCCCTGGTTTCCGGCTCCGGATGTCTCCCCTTGGGGAATCACCAGTCCCAGCAGAACGCCCACCATCGCGCCCTGCTCGACGCCCTCCGCAACCTCTCCGGAGCATGCCGCCGCACCTCCCAGCAGCGCCGCGCAGCCCAGCGCTTCCATCGCCAGAAGTCCTGCACGCAGCGCAGAACGGCGATTTTGAGGCCGCCCCGCAAGATGCGACAAGACATCGTTCGATAGCTGCATTATACCTCCTGCACCCTCACGCCACCCCCGGCAGGGTCGCTTACGGGGCGCCACTCGATCTCGATAATTCAGTCATAAACTAAATTCTCATTCACGCCAATTCAGAATTCACTTTCCGCTTGAGCTGGCATGAACGCAGTGCCATCGACGGAATATCCGGTGCCCGGCGCCAGGCACGGGAGAGACGATTGGCGTCGCAACAAGAAAGGGGAACCGGACAATGGACATCGGCACAAGAGTGCGCCTCTCGCTGATGATGTTTCTTCAGTATTTCGTCTGGGGTGCGTGGTGGGTGCCGTTCGGCAGCTACCTCATGCATGCCGGACTGGGTTCATGGATCGGCACGATGTTTTCCGCGCAAGGCTGGGCCGCGATCCTGTCGCCGCTGTTCGTCGGGGCGATCGCGGATCGCTACTTCTCGGCGCAGAAAGTCGTCGGCGTGCTGCATCTCGCGGGCGGCGGCGCGCTGCTCGCGCTGTCGCTTGCGGGGAGCGACCCGGGCCTCGTCTTCGCGCTGACGCTCGGCGTGCTGCTGGCCTACATGCCCACCCTAGCCCTGTCGAACGCGATCGCCTTCGCCGCGATGACTGACACCGCGAAGGAGTTTCCCGCGATCCGCGTGCTGGGCACCATCGGCTGGATCGTGGCGGGCCTGCTCGTCGGCTGGCTGGGTGCGGAGGAGACCGCGCTACCCCTGCGCATGGCGGCCGGGGTTTCGGTGCTCTACGGCCTCTATGCCTTCACGCTGCCCGCCACTCCTCCGGCCGCCAGCTCGAAGCGCGTGGGCCTTGCCGGACTGCTGGGTCTGGACGCGATCAAGGGCGGCGACCGCTCGTTCTGGGCGCTGATCGGCTGCTCGCTGCTGCTGATGATCCCGCTGAGCTTCTACTACGCCTATGCCAACCCGTTCCTGGTCGGCGTGGGCGTCGGCGCGGCGGCGGGGGTGCAGACGATCGGGCAGGTTTCCGAAGTCGGCTTCCTGCTGCTGCCGCTGTTCCTGCGCTGGTTCGGGATGAAGACGGTGCTGCTCGTCGGCATGCTGGCATGGACCGCACGCTATGCGCTGTTCGCCTTCGGCTTCGACGCGGGCGGCCCGCATATGCCGATGCTGCTGGTCGCGCTGGCGCTGCACGGCGTGTGCTTCGACTTCTTCCTCGTCGCCGGACAGATCTGGGTGGACCAGCGCTTCCCGACCGAGACGCGGGGCCGCGCGCAGTCGTTCCTGGCGCTCGTCACCTGGGGTGTCGGCTCGATCATCGGCAGCCTGCTGGCGAACGCCGTCTACGTCGCGCACAGCGGCGGCACGAACGGGCACGAGGTCGACTGGACCGGCTTCTGGCTGATCCCCTCGGCACTGGCCGCCGTGGTCGCGGTGGTGTTCGCGCTGTCCTTCAGGGACAGCGCGAAGCGGGCCGGGAACTGAGCGTATCGGGGCGATCCCGCAAGGATCGCCCCGATACGGCCATTAACCTGCGAGGGCTTCGGTCAGCCCGCTCGACTTGTCGTCCGCCAGCGCCAGTTCGCGCAAAGTGCGGATGCCTGCCGCATCCCGGGGAGCGCGGGCGTGTTCGGCAACGATGCGCTGGAAGTTCCCGAGGCCGCGCTCGAAGGTATCGCCGTAGCCCTTGATCAGCCGCTGGCAGAGCACCAGTTCCAGCGCCAGTTCGCGGTCCTTGGCTGCCTCGGTGCGCACCAGTTCCAGCCAGTGCTCGATGCGCTCCTGCTCCTCGATGTAGCGCAGCGAGCGCGGGCGGATCGACCGCATCGCCGCAACGGTGCGCAGCGCCAGGAACCAGCGCAAGCCGGTCGTCTCGACATGGCGCCCTTCGGTGAAGAAGCGGCCGAGCAGCTTCGTCAGGCCCTTGCTGGCGAGGATGCGGCGGCCGATCCCGGCGGGCAGCGTCTCGCAGACTTCCTGCAGGCGCGGGTGCATGAATTCGGTGATCGAAAGGATCTGCTCGTCGCCCGCCTTCACTTCGCCGCGTACGCGGGTGATGCGGCTGGCGCGCGTCTTGAGGTCGGCGACGCGAATGGTGTCTTCATAACCCATCCACAGCGCCAGATGGCGCGCGGTCTCGGCGGTCAGTTCGAACGGCGCGGCATCGAGCGCGGCGACGGATTCGAGGCGATCCAGGTAGAGCGCGGCATAGGCGCCGTCCTGCCAGTCCATCAGCTTGGCGACGCCGTGCAGGGCGTTGGCCTGCGCGGGCGGGGGCAGGTTCGCGGCGATGCGCGCGGCGAGCGCGCGGCCCTGCTCGGTGGTCGGCACGGGGAGGTCGTGCGTGATCTCATCCGGCCTGGCAACGGGCTGCTGGGCGCGGTCGAAGCCTTCCTGGAAGCCCTTGAGGTTGCTCTTCACGGCGATGCCGCTGTGCTCGATCGCGGCGCGATAGGTGTCGGCCGCGAAGGGCAAGCCGCCGCTGCCCGCCAGCGCGCCGAACATGATCGCGCTGATGACGCTGCCCGAACGGTCGGTCGCGGCCTCCATGTCGAAGCCGATGAAGCGCTTCGAACGCTGGTACGCCGCCTCGATGATCTTTTCGCCGTTGCCGCGGCCGTCGCCCATCGCCTGCTTCTCGCCGATGGCGTAGATGCGGTGGGTGGAGCCGATCAGCGTCGTGCGCCCCGCGGTGGAGAACCCGCGCAGCAGTGCGCGACCGGTTTCCATGAGTTCGGAGGCGACAACCACGTCCACGTCGCCCGGCATCGGCATCTGCGCCATCACCGGCAGGCGGCCCGATCCGTCGGGCTTCGCCAGTTCGACGTAGTACACGGTCGAGCCGGTGCGCTGCGCCACGCCGGGGACCGAGGTGCCCTGCGCCAGCCAGCCCTCGGCGCGGGCGACTTCCTGAATCCAGTCGGCCAGCACGCCGCCGCCCTGTCCGCCGAGGGCGAGGATGGCGATGGTGATGCGGTTTTCGTTGGCGATCGTCATGGTGGTGTCTCTCACTCTCTTGCTTCATCCTCCCTGTCGCGAAGCGATGGGGAGGTGGCAGCCCGTCAGGGCTGACGGAGGGGACGGGCTGGGTTCCGCCCCCCCCCCCCCCCCCCGCCGCAATCGGCCGGGCTCTCGAACACGATCTCGTGCTCGCGCGAGGGGCTGGCATAGCCCCGTGCCCGGCTGAAGCGCTCGGCAACACGACCTGTGCGGCTGAAACCGACCTTCTCGAGCACCCGGCCCGATGCGGCATTGTCCACGAAGTGGTGCGCCACGACGCGGTCGTGGCCGAGCGCTCGGGTCAGCGACAGCAGGGTGCGGGCGGCCTCGGTCGCATAGCCGCGCCCCTGTTCGTCAGGCGTGATCCAGTAGCCGAGGTTGACCTCGCCATCGAGCATCGACAGGCCGCAGCCGCCGACGATACGGGCACCTTCGGCACCGGGCGCGGTGACGAGGAAGCTGGGAAGGCGGTGATCCTGCGGCTTTTCGACGAAGGCGCGGGCGTCCTCGGCCGTATAGGGCCAGGGCACGCGGGCGAGGTTGCTCACGACGGCTTCATGGCCGATCCGGGCCATCAGCTCGTCGCGATCCTCCGGCCAGGCAGGGCGCAGGAACAGCCTTTCGCTGCGAATGAACATCTTCGTTACTCCAACCCCCGGCGCGCGCTTAGCGGGCCGGCGTGACACTGCAATTACGCCCGTGGTTACAAGGCGGTAATCGCAACAGATCCGAGGGGACGCGCGCCATCGCCGCCGCACCGTGCGCGGTGCAACCCGAAGTCGCCGTGTCGGTTCCCGGACACGCTGGAGGGAGATACGAAAAGAGGGAGACGGGCGGGGCCCTCTCCCTCATTCTGCTGATTCCCTTAAGAGAATCAGCGGGGCCATCCCGTCAGGATGGCCCTTACAGAGACCATCCGATTACTCGGCGGCTTCCGCCATGACGTCTACCGAGACGTACTTGCGGCCCTGCTTGCCGTCGTGGAAGCGCACGCGGCCTTCCGCGAGAGCGAACAGGGTGTGGTCCTTGCCAAGACCGACGTTTACGCCCGGGTACACGCGGGTGCCGCGCTGACGGACGATGATGTTGCCGCCGATCACTTCCTGACCGCCGAACTTCTTGACGCCGAGACGGCGTCCTGCGGAGTCGCGACCGTTACGCGACGAACCGCCTGCTTTCTTATGTGCCATTGCTGGTTACTCCGAATTCTGGGGTCAGCCGACGGACACGATGCGCAGCAGGGTCATCTGCTGGCGGTGGCCTGCCTTGCGACGATAGTTGTGGCGGCGGCGCTTCTTGAACACCACGACCTTCTCGCTCTTCGCCTGGGCGATGATCTCGGCGGCGACGGTCACGTTCGCGATGTCCGCGACTTCGCCGTCCTTGCCTGCGAGCAGGATGTCACCCAGGGTGATCTTGTCACCGGCTTCACCAGCCAGCTTCTCGACCGCGATCTTGTCTCCGGCGGCAACCCGGTACTGCTTGCCGCCCGTGCGCACAACTGCGAACATGGTGCCCTTACCTAATCTCAAAAATGCCCGAAACGAGCCGAAACAAACCTGCCCCGGCCGCTCAGGTCCCGAAGGACCATGGAACTTTTCGGGCGACGTGCCGACCGCCCCGCGTGATGCGAGGTGCCGGAAAGATGGGTGCCGTTAGGGGATGGGCCGATTCGTGTCAACCAAGGACTTGGTGGTGACTGGGGCCGTTTCGGCGGTCCAAAGCCTCTCCCGCTTCGCGTCGGCCGTGCTATGGCAGCTTCATGATCCGCGCGAAAGTCCGTTTGACCCTCCCCGCCATCCTGTGCGGCGTTCTTTCCCTTGCCATGACGGCCTGCTCGTCTTCCGGTGGCTATCCCTCGCTGGCGCAGCGCGACGTCGAGCGCGTCAGCGGCACCGCCAGCGCCGCGCCCGGAGATTCGGGGCAGGCTGCTCCGGCGCTGCCCCCTGCGAGCGCCGATCTCGTCACGCGCCTTGCCGTCCTCGTGAAAATCGCGGGGCAGGCGGATCGTCAGTTCCAGTCCAATCGTCCCGCCGCCGAGCGGGCGAGTGCCGCGGCAGGTTCCACCGGCAGCGATTCGTGGAGCGTTGCCAGCGTCGCCCTGGCAAAGCTCGAATCGAGCCGCTCCTCGGGCATGACGGCGCTCGCCGAACTCGACGTTCTCTATGCCGACGCGCGCGACAAGGCGCCGGTCGAGGAATCGCCCGAGGTCAAGGCCATCGCCGACGCCCGCGCGCAAGTCGCCGCGCTGCTCGATGCGCAGGACAAGGTGCTGGCGGGGCTGGCGGGCCGCCTCAGGACCTGACCGGCCGCCTCGACGGGATTGCCTTGAAAGCGGCGGGAGAGGGGCCTAGGTCGGCCTTCTTCGTGAAATTGCCGCAGAAAGGCCGTCCCAGATGACTGCAACCGCACCCGAACTCGTCCTTTCCGGCGGCACCGTCCATACGCCGAGCGGCCCGGTGGTTGCCGACGTCGCGGTGCGTGACGGCAAGATCCTCGGCGTCGGCTCTTACCCGGACGCAGCGAAGCGGATCGACTGCACCGGGCTCGACGTGCTGCCCGGCGTCATCGACAGCCAGGTCCACTTCCGCGAGCCGGGGCTGGAGCACAAGGAAGACCTTGAGACCGGCAGCCGCGCGGCGGTGATGGGCGGCATCACGGCGGTGTTCGAGATGCCCAACACCAACCCCAATACCGATACCGAGGAGCGCGTCCTCGACAAGCTGAAGCGCGCGCATCACCGCATGTTCTGTGACCATGCCTTCTACGTAGGCGCCACGGCCGACAATGCGGTCGCGCTGGCGGACCTCGAGCGCATTCCCGGTACGGCGGGCGTCAAGATCTTCATGGGCGCCTCGACCGGCAGCCTGCTGGTGGCCGAGGACGAGCAGCTCGCCCGCGTGCTGGCCCACGGCCGCCGCCGCGTCGCCATCCATGCCGAGGACGAGGCGCGCATGAACGCGCGCAAGGACCTGCGGGTGGAGGGCGACCCCTCCAGTCACCCGGTCTGGCGCGACGACGAAAGCGCGATGCTGGCGACGCAGCGCATCCTGCGCCTTGCCCGCGAGGCGCGCCGCCCGATCCACATCCTGCACATCACCACTCCGGCCGAGCTGGAGCTGATCGCCCAGCACCGCGATGTCGCGACCTGCGAGGTGACTCCGCAGCACCTGACGCTGGCGGCCGAGGACGCCTATCCCAGGATCGGCACCTTCGCGCAGATGAACCCGCCGATCCGCTCGGCCGCGCACCGCGACGGGTTGTGGCACTGGCTGCGCGCGGGCGTGCCCGACGTGATCGGCTCCGACCACGCGCCGCACACGCGCGAGGAAAAGGCCAAGACCTATCCGAACAGCCCCTCGGGGATGCCGGGCGTGCAGACCCTGCTGCCGCTGATGCTCGACCATGTCGCCAAGGGGCGCATGACGCTGGAGCGGCTGATCGACATGACCTCTTCGGGCGTGCAGCGCGTGTTCGGTCTCGTCGGCAAGGGCCGCATTGCGGTGGGCTATGACGCGGACTTCACCGTGGTCGACCGCAAGGGCACTTTCACGGTGACCGAGGAATGGGGCGAGAGCCGCTGCGGCTGGACGCCTTTCGCCGGCATGGAACTGGAAGGTCGCGTCGTCGGTACGATCGTGCGCGGGCACTCGGCGATGTGGGAAGGCCAACTCGCCAACGAGGCACAGGGCGAGGCGCTGCGGTTCGCCGGGGCGCTCTGAGCCCTTCGACAAAGCTCAGGGTGAGCGGGGGGTGGTGAAAACTTCCCGGCCCCGCTCAGGCTGAGCTTGTCGAAGCCCCCGCCAATCAGTTCCTGCGAGACAGGATGTCCCAGCAGAATACGCCGACGGCCGCCCAGATGAAGGCGAAGCAGACCAGCTGGATCGGCCTCAGCGGCTCGTGGAAGATGAACACGCTCATCAGGAACAACCCGGTCGGCGTCACGAACTGGATGAAGCCCAGCACCGAGAAGGGCAGGGCGCGCGCGGCGGTGGCGAAGAGCATCAGCGGAATCGCGGTCAGCGGCCCGGCGCAGAGCAGCAGCAGGCTGATCCGCGTCGAGGAGCCCATCGCCAGCCCGCCCGGCGCCTGCATCTGCCACCACATCAGGGCGAGCGCGGGCACGAACAGCACCAGCGTCTCGACCGTCAGGCCCGGCAGCGCGGCCACCGGCGCGAGCTTGCGGGCCAGGCCGTAGCACGCGAAGCTCAGCGCCAGCATCAGGCTGATCCATAAGGTATCGAGCGCGCCCTTCGCCAGCAGCGCCACGCCGATCGTCGCGAGGGCCACGGCGATCCACTGTCGCCGGGTCAGTTTCTCCTTGAGGAAGACCGTCGCCGCAAGGATGTTCATCAGCGGATTGATGTAATAGCCCAGGCTGGCCGCGAGCACGTGGCCCTCCATGATCGCGACGACATAGATGAGCCAGTTCGCGCCGATCAGGAACCCGCTCAGCGCCAGCGTGGCGAGGGTGCGCGGGTTGGTCAGCGCTGCCCGAAGTGCCGCGCCTTGCCGCAACACGGCGACCGCGATGAGGCAGAACGGCAGCGTGCACATCAGGCGCCAGACGACCACCTCGAACGGCGCGACGTCCTTCAACAGCGCGAAGTAGAGCGGGAACAGGCACCAGATGCCGTAGGCGCCGAATGCCGGAAGCAGGCCGGAAACGGAAGGCGAGTGCCGGGTCATTTGGCGGGGCATTGTCTCGGGCATCGGCTGCATATCTCTCCCGGCGGTCGGGGGTATCCGCGGTGCATGCCCCTTAGAAGGGCACCGGAACGGGGGCAACCACTCGCTCCATCGCCTGTGCGCCGACGGCTCGTCGCAAAATCGAATCCTGACAAGCGCGTTGCGGTTCGTTCAGGATCGAAGGCTTAAAGATGAATGCGTAAGGCGGATCGACTCGGATGGCCGGTTCGCTTCCTTAGAAGAGGAGAGTTGAGATGAACGCATTCTTCAAGGCCTCGGCCATCGCCGCAGCCGCTGCCAGCTTGACCGTCGCACTGCCTGCTTCGGCCGCCATCGCCCCTTACGGCAACGGTTTCACCGCGCCGGGCGAGCAGACCTACGAGCATGGCCGCGACCGCTATCGTTACTCGCGCGAGGATTATCGCCGCGGCTACGGCAACCGTGACAGCTATCGCTATCGTGACGACCGTTATCGCGACGACTATCGCCGCAGCTCGTGGCGCGGCAACGACGGCCGTTACTACTGCCGCCGGGGCAACGGCACCACCGGCCTGTTGATCGGCGGTGCGGGCGGCGCGCTGCTGGGCCGCGAGATCGACGGCGGCCGCGACCGGACTGTCGGCACCGTGCTCGGTGCGGCCGCCGGTGCCCTGCTCGGCCGCGAGGTCGATCGCGGCGGATCGCGCTGCCGCTAAGGCATTCGACAGAACAGCTTTCCCCGCACGTACGGCGACTTGCGGGGGAACCGTCCGGGCCTGAACAGCTCGGGCGGGAGGGCGTCCGCATTCGTGCGGGCGCCCTCGTCGTTCGTTTGGAAAATGCCCAGCGGGGCATTTTCGACCGGCACCGGCCCGCGCCCCCACCCGACCTCCCATCTAGGGTACACTTGTGGGAGGTCGGGTGGGGGCGCGGGCCGGTGCCGCGTTTGTAATGCAAGGCGCACCGACCATCCCGAAATGGGACGAGGGGATTCCACCGCTGGCACCTTTGCGACTTTTCGCGTTTTCCTAAGCTATTGCGCGTAGCAGGACCTTGCTGCCGCACCCGAAGGAACCGCGACGATGAAGACTCTGGCCCGAATGACCGTTCTGAGCCTGATGGGCACGATGATGCTTGCAGGCTGCGGCTCGGGCGACAAGCAGCCGGACCCGGCCGATACCGATCCAGCGCTCAATGGCGCGCTCGGCGACCAGATCATGGTCGATCCCGAGATGGCGGGCGATCAGGGCGCGGCTGTCTCCGCCGAGGGGCGCCGGATCACCGTCCCCGCGCAGGACCGCACGCCCGAAGCCATCGCCGCCGCCAAGAAGCAGGCGGCGCAGCTTGCCGGCGGCGCGCTCAAGCCCGCCCCTAGTCCGGCGCAGGGCGGGGGCGCGGCGCTCGCCGCCGGGGCTGCCACTGCCGCGCAAGTCGCTGCGG
Source organism: Sphingomonas sp. LH128 (assembly GCF_000293195.2). Classification (NCBI taxonomy): domain Bacteria; kingdom Pseudomonadati; phylum Pseudomonadota; class Alphaproteobacteria; order Sphingomonadales; family Sphingomonadaceae; genus Sphingomonas; species Sphingomonas sp. LH128. The sequence goes on along the minus strand of NZ_ALVC01000077.1, from coordinate 15,460 downwards.
AGGCGAAGGTCGCCAAGGCGGACTGCTCGGCCAAGGTGCAGTATTCCAACACCTGGGCGGCCAAGCTGCCCGCCGAACTGCCGGTCTATCCGCGCGGGGCGGTGCAGGAAGCGGCCGGGATCGACGGTCAGGGCTGCGCGCTGCGCGTGGTCAACTTCGCGACGCCGGTGAGCGTCAGCGACGTAGTGAGCTTTTATTATACGAAGGCGCTGGGGGCGGGGTACGGCGCGGAGTACAAGATCGACGGTGGAGACAGCGTGCTGGGCGGTAGCAAGGGCGGCAAGGCTTACGTGGTCTACGCGCGCAAGCTGGACAGCGGGCTGACCGAAGTTGACCTCGTTACCAGCGGGAAGTGATTTTAGAAGGGGAAGGCCCACCCCCGACCCCTCCCGCAAGCGGGCGGGGAGAAGCAACGGCACGCCCTCCCGCTTGCGGGAGGGCCGGCAGGCTTATGAGCGAAGCGAACTAGCCGGACGGGGTGGGCCTTGAGGCCCAAACCCCTACCGCAACCCCACACCGATCACCGCGCGCGGTTGCTCCATCTCGCCCGAAGCGACCGGATAGGCGCAGTAATCCGCCGCATAGAACCCGGTCGGCCGGTGATTGCCCGAAAGCCCCACGCCGCCCATCGGCGCGGCATGGCTGGGGCCGATCGTCGGCCGGTTCCAGTTGACGATTCCGGCGCGCACGTTGGCCCAGAAGCGGTTGTACTCCTGCGGCGTGCCCCCCACCAGCGATGCGGCGAGGCCATAGCGCGAGGCATTGGCCTGCGCGATCGCCTGGTCGAAGTCCGACACCCGGACCACCTGCAGGATCGGCCCGAACAGCTCGACGTCGGGGCGCTCGGCCATCGCGGTCACGTCGATGATCGCGGGGCTGAGGAAGGGCGCGGTCTCGTGCGTGCGGACGAGGTGCTTGATCGCACGGCCGCCGTGACTGAGCAGGTAGAGGAAGCTCTCGGTCAACCCGTCGGCGGCGGCATTGTCGATCACCGATCCCATGAAGGGCGCGGGCTCGTCGAAGGGCGCGCCGACGATCAGGCGGTCGGCGAGCGCCTTCACCTCGGCCATCAGCGCGTCGTACATCGTGTCCTTCACGATCAGGCGGCGCGCGGCGGTGCAGCGCTGGCCGCTGGTGGCGAAGGCGGACTGGACGACGATCGCGGCGGCGTCGGTCAGCTTGGGCGTGTCCCACACGACCATCGCGTTGTTGCCGCCCATCTCCAGCGCGACCATGCGGTCCGGCCGGGCCGCCAGCCTGCGGTTGATGGCGATCCCGTTGGCGGCAGATCCGGTGAACAGGACGCCGTCGATCCCCTCGTGCGCCACGTAAGCCGCGCCTTCGGCCGGGCCGCCGGGCGCGAACTGGACGGCGGCGGCCGGAACGCCCGCGCGGTGGAAGCAGCGGGTCAGCATCTCGCCGGTGGCGGGTGCGCGTTCGCTCGGCTTGAAGATCACTGCGTTGCCCGCGATCAGCGCGGGTACGATGTGCGCGTTGGCGAGGTGCGCGGGGTAATTGAAAGGGCTGAGCACCACCAGCACGCCATGCGGCTTGTGGCGCACCGCCATCGCCCCCTGCAGCGCCGAATCGAGGCGACGCTGGGCCGTCCGCTCGGCGTAGGAGCGGATCGAGACCTCGACCTTGGCGATCACCGAATCGACCTCGGCGCGGGCTTCCCACAAGGGCTTGCCGACTTCGCGGGCGATGCAGGTGGCGAGCGCCTCGGCATCCTTGCGCACTTCGTTGGCGAATCGCCGCAGCAGTTCCATGCGGGTGGAGAGCGGTTGGGCCGCCCACGAGGGCCACGCGCGCCGCGCACGCGCGACCGTCTCGTCCACGTCGGCCACCGGGCCGCGCCAGACTTCCGCCCCGGTGGCAGGTTCGTGGGAGACGATCTCCGCCCTGGTATCGGGCCGGCTATCGGCCCTCTGGAGTTGTGCGGTCACGAAATCATCTGGTCCCAACGCGGTGCGGCTGCAGAAATACGGCTAATGACCCGTTAGCTTATAGGGTTCGACATTTCATCCCAATCGCACAGGTATTCCTACCTTGGCGTAAATCATTGGGGTGTAAACGGTGCCTTCCCAAGTTGTTCGCCCAGCCTGCGAATCTGCGCGACTTTGGCGTCCAGTTCGCTCCAGTCGTCATGCGTGTCGATCGCGGCCCAGATGCGTTCGACCTCGTCGATGAGCACGCCCGGAGGGGCGCTTTCCTGCCAGAACGGATCTTCCGTCGCGGCGGCGGGGGCATAGCCGGACAGCAGCGCGCCGAAGTCGTCGACACCGGCATTGCGGCCATCACAGCGTCCGGCGCGATGGAGGAAGAAGAACTGCTCAGGCGGCAGGCCGCTCTCGACCATGCTGCGCTCGGCGGCCTGAACCAGCGCCGTGTCGGCCTCCACCCCCCGCGATTCGATGCCGAGGCGCCAAGTGAAGCGGCGGCACAGCGCCTGCTGGTAGAGCGGCCCGAAGCGCTCCAGCGCGGCGACCAGCGGCGCGGTTTCGGCCAGCGGGCGCAGCGCGATGGCGAGTTGCTGGCAGTTCCAGAGCAGCGCCTCGGGCTGGCGGCCGAAGGCGTAGAGGCCGGTGCGGTCGAAGTAGGCGGCGGTGAAGCGCGGATCCCATTGCGGCGCCCAGCGCCAGGGGCCGTAATCGAAGCTCTCGCCCGAGATGTTCATGTTGTCGGTGTTGAGTACGCCGTGGACGAAGCCCGCCACCATCCACGCGGCGGCAAGGTCGGCAAGCCGCTCGACGACCTGGTGAAGCAGGATCACTGCGGGTTCGTCGCGTCCCGGAGCGTCCTCGGGCGGAAGGCTGCCGGGGTAGGTTTCGAGGCTGTAGTCGACCAGTGCGGCCAGATGCGCGGTCTCCTCCAGCACGTAGAGGCGCTGGAAGCTGCCGATGCGGATGTGTCCGTGCGACAGGCGCACCAGCACGGCCGAGCGGGTGGGGGAGGGCTCGTCGCCGCGCCACAGTTCCTCGCCGGTCTCGACGACGGAAAAGGTCTTGCTGGTGTTCACGCCCAGCGCTTCGAGCATCTCGGTGGCAAGGATTTCGCGCACCGCGCCCTTCAGGGTCAGCCTGCCGTCGCCGTCGCGGCTCCATGGCGTCTGGCCCGAACCCTTGGTCCCGAGGTCGAGCAACCGACCCGCTCCATCGCGCATCTGCGCGAAGAGGAAGCCGCGCCCGTCGCCGAGGTCGGGGTTGTAGTTGCGGAACTGGTGGCCGTGATAGCGCAGCGCCAGCGGCTGCGGCAGATTGCCGGGAAGCGGCTGGAACTGCCCGAAATGCGCGGTCCAGCGCGCCTCGTCGAAACCGTCGAGGCCCACCGCGGCTGCCCAGCGGTCATTGCGCCAGCGCAATTGATGGCGGGGGAACGCGGCGGCATGGACCGGGTCGCCGATCCATTGGGCGATCGTTTCGATTCGCGGATCGGGAAGATAGGGCGCGGGTTGCGGATCGCTTGGCATCGGGCGATAGTGGGGACCGCCCGGCCCGCTAGCAAGCCGGGTATTTTGTTGAATCTGATGAGGTCGCCGCCCGCGCATGAAGGTTTTCGAAGATCGCTTCTGGTCGAGCCGCGACGGTCTCAAGCTCCATTTCCGCGATTATCCCGGTCCCGCAGAGGGTGAAACCGGCCTGCCGGTGCTGTGCCTCCATGGCCTGACCCGCAACGCGCGCGACTTCGACGTGCTGGCCCCGCGCCTCGCTGCCAATCCCATTAGGGGACGGCGCGTGATCTGCCCTGACCTGCGCGGCCGGGGCGACAGCGAATATGCGAAGGATTCGGCTACCTACACGCCGGTCCAGTACGGCGAGGACGTCCTCGCCCTGATTGAGCAGGAGGGGCTTGAGCGCTTCGTGGTCATCGGCACCTCGCTGGGCGGACTGATGGCGATGGGGCTGGCGAGCATTATCCCCGACCGGATCGCCGCTGCCGTGGTCAACGACGTCGGCCCGTGGCTGAAGCCGGCGGGCCTTGCGCGGATCAAGGACTATGTCGGGCAGGGACGCACCTGGCCCACCTGGGTCCACGCCGCGCGCGGACTGGAGGAAGTGCAGGGCGCCGCGCATCCCGGACAGCCGCTGGATTTCTGGATCGGCATGGCCAAGCGGCTGATGACGGTCGGCGGCAACGGGCGCATCGTCTTCGACTACGACATGAAGATCGCCGAGCCCTTCCTCGCGCTCGACGTCAATGCCCAGCCGGACTTGTGGGCGGTGTGGGACGCGCTGGCGCAAGTGCCGGTGCTGGTGGTGCGCGGTGGACTGTCCGACCTGCTCTCTGCCCAGACGCTGGACGACATGCTGCGCCGCTCGCCGAATGCAGAGGGGCTGACCTTGCCCCACGTCGGCCACGCCCCGACGCTCGACGAGCCCGAATCGGTTGCCGCGATCGAGCGGCTGCTGGCCAGAGCGGCCTGAGCCAGAGACCGGCCTTGCGCCTCCTCCACCTCCATTCGAGCTTCGCGGCAGGCGGCAAGGAACTGCGCGCGGCAAGGCTGATGAACGTCTTCGGCCCGGGCGTCGCGCATACCATCGTCTCCGCGCAGCCGGGCGCATATGGGGCGAAAGTCGCACTCGACCCGGCGCTCACGGTCGATTTTCCGGGTGATTTTCCCAGCCTGCAGGGCCGCCCGGCACCGCTTCGCCTGCTGCGCATCGCCCGCGCCATGAAGCATTTCGACCTCGTCCTCACGTACAACTGGGGGGCGATGGACGCGGTGCTGGCGCACCGGGTCTGGGGCGGCGTGCTGGGCCTGCCGCCGCTGGTCCATCACGAGGACGGCTTCAACGAGGACGAGGCTGGTGGCCTCAAGCCCTCGCGCAACTGGTTTCGCCGCGTGGCGCTGGCGCGGGCTTCGGCGCTGGTGGTGCCTTCGCAGCGGCTGGAGGAAATCGCGCTCGGCGACTGGGCGCAGCCGCGCCCGCGCGTGAAGCTGATCATCAACGGCATCCGCACCGCCGCTTACCTCGCGCCGCCCCTGCCCGATGCGATTCCGGGGCTGCCCAAGCCTGCTGGCGCGAAGTGGGTCGGCACTCTGGCGGGCCTGCGCGCGGTCAAGAACCTGCCCCGGCTGGTCCGTGCTTTCGCCACGCTGCCGCCCGAATGGCAGCTGGTGATCCTCGGTGAAGGGCCGGACCGCGAAAGAATCGCGCAGCAAGCGCGGGAATCCGGCGTGGCCGACAGGGTGCATCTGCCGGGCTTCGTCCCCGATCCCTCGCGCGCGGTGGGGCTGTTCGATCTCTTCGCGCTGTCCTCCGACAGCGAGCAGTTTCCCATCTCCATTCTGGAGGCGATGGCGGCCGGGCTCGCGGTCGCCTCGCCCGCGGTGGGGGACGTGGCGGCGATGGTGCCGGCGGAAAACCGCAGCTTCATCACCCCGCCCGGAGACGACGCCGCGCTCGGCCGGGCTTTGGCGGAACTCGCGGCGGATGAGGGGCTGCGCGCCCGCATCGGCGCGGCCAACTGCGCTCTTGCCCAGGCCCAATACGATGAAAACTCGATGATTCGCAGTTATGCCTCGACCTATGGCGCGGCGATGGGCAAAAGCGACTTTCCGTGACGCCGCGCTCATTCAGCGGCGCTTCACGCCGGGACGGGCACCGACATCCCCGTTGAAAAGCCCCACCCATCCGCTAAACAGCCCCGCAACCGTCCCGTTTTTCGCTAGAAAGCGCCCTATCTTGGCTCTGCCCCCCGACACCAATTCCGCCGCCGCAGCGCGTAACGCCGCCCAGCAGGACGTTTTCCTGCGTGAAGTCGACGACGCCGTGCGCCAGGACCAGCTCGAAGGCTTCATGAGCCGCTACGGCAAGCCGCTGATCGCCGTCATCATCATCGCCCTGCTTGCCTTCGCGGGCTGGATCTACTGGCAGCACCGCCAGACCCAGGAGCGCGAGGCGCGTTCGGAGGCTTACGTACAGGCGCTCGACGCCCTGCAGTCGGAGAATCTCGACGCCGCCAAGGCCAAGCTGGCGCCGATCGCCGGTGCCGATTCTTCGGACGCGACAGTCGTGTCGGCCCGTCTGATGCTCGCGGGGATCGCGCTGCGTCAGGAGAAGAAGGCCGATGCGCTCAAGCTCTATCGTGAGATTTCGGCCGACGGCAAGGCACCGCAGGTGCTGCGCGACCTCGCCTCCGTGCGGGAAGTCGGCGCCGACTTCGACGCGATGAAGCCCGAGGACGTCGTCAGCCGCCTCAAGCCGATGGCCGCGCCCGGCAATCCGTGGTTCGGTCCTGCGGGCGAACTCGTCGGCATGGCCTACCTGAAGCAGAACAGGCAGGACCAGGCCGGTCCGCTGTTCGCCGCGATCGCCAAGGACGAAAGCGTCGAGGACGGCCTGCGCAGCCGCGCCCGCCAGCTTGCCGCCGTGCTCGGCGTCGATGCCGTGGACGACGTGGTGAACGAAAAGGGCGAGCCGCTCGACAAGCCGATCGCCAAGATCGTCCAGCCCGCCGAAGTGGCGAACTGAGAACATGACACGTGAGGACATTCGCATGAACGCAGCCCGCAACACGTCGTCTTCGCGCGCGAAGAAGGTCGTGCCGCTGATCGCCCTCGCACTCGTCGCGGGCCTGTCCGGCTGCAAGATGTTCGGCGGCGGCAAAGGCCCGGCCAAGACCCCGACCGTGGGCAACCGTGTGCCGATCCTGTCGCGCATCGAAAGCGGCGCCAAGGTCGATACCACGCTCGGCGCAGTATCGGTGATCCTGCCCCCGGCCGAAGTCAACGCGACCTGGGCACAGGGCGGCAACACCCCGAACAAGGCTTACGGCCACCTCGCGCTGGCGGATAACCCGACGAAGGTGTGGACCGCGCAGATCGCCGGTTCGAGCCCCCGCGCGCGCCTCGCGGCGGCCCCGGTCATCGGCGGCGGCAAGCTTTACGCGATGGATACCGAAGGCACGGTCCACGCCTTCGACGCCCAGAGCGGCGCGAAGCTGTGGACCAAGAGCTTCTCGGTCAGCGGCAGTAACGCGAAGTCGGTCTTCGGCGGCGGCGTCACTTTCGACGGCGACAAGCTCTACGTCACCACCGGTCTTGGCGAAGTCGCGGCGCTCAACGCCGCCGACGGCAGCCAACTCTGGACCAAGAAGCCCGCCGGCCCGCTGCGCGGTTCGCCGACGGTCGGGTTCAACCAGATCTTCGTGATGACGCAGGACAACCAGATCGTCGTCCTCAACGCGGCGGACGGCGCTACCATCTGGCAGGAATCGGCCTCGCTGACCCAGTCGGGCGTGTTCGGCGTCGCCTCGCCCGCGCTTGGGCAGGGCACGGTGATCGCGGGTTACTCGTCGGGCGAACTGGTGGCCTACCGTTACGAGAACGGCCGTCAGGTCTGGTCGGACGCGCTTTCGCGCACCTCGATCTCGACCGAAGTGGGTAGCCTCACCGACGTCGATGCCGACCCGATCATCGATCGCGGCCGCGTCTATGCTCTGGGTCAGGGCGGGCGCATGGCCGCTTACGAACTGGTCACCGGGCAGCGCATCTGGGAACTCAACCTCGCGGGCATCTCGACCCCGTCGGTGGCGGGTGACTGGGTCTTCACGCTGGACGACCACGCCGAAATCCTCGCCATCGCGCGCGGCACCGGCAAGGTCCGCTGGCTGACCGAACTGCAGCGCTACAAGAACGCCAAGAAGCGCAAGAATCCGATCTTCTGGGTCGGTCCGGTGCTGGCGGGCAGCAAGCTGTGGGTCGGCAACTCGCGCGGGCTCGTGGCCACCATCGATCCGTCGAGCGGGACGATGACGCCATTCACCGAACTGAGCGATCCGATTTCGCTGGCGCCTGTCGTGGCGAACCAGACGCTCTACGTCCTCGACGATTCGGGCCGTATCACCGCCTTCCGTTGAACCAGGCGGGGCGCAGATCGCATGAGATTTGCGCCCCCTTAACCAATTCCCTCTACGCCCTGCGGCCATGAGCACCGCATCCACCCGCCGCCCGGTCAGCGACGTTTCCGCAGGCGTGGGCCTCTCCGGCCTCGTCGCGCTGGCCCTGTGGATCCTGTTCTGCCGCAACTGGGGCTCGGTCGTCGATCTGCTCGGCCTGCAGGCCCCGCGCGAGCCGATGAGCGGCCCCTATGCTTCGCTCGCCACGCTGGCCTTCACCGGCGCCGCCATGACCGCATGGTCGCTGCTGGTCGACAAGGTGCACTTGCGCCCCTCCACCGGCATCGACTGGTCGCGCCGCCGCCCGCTCTCCGAAACGCTCGACATCTCGATCACCAAGCTGACCGGGCTGTGGATCACATGGGCGCTGATAGGCTGCTTCTACTTCCTGTGCCGATGGTACTGGGAGGGGCAGTATCTGTTCGCTATGGACGTGTTGAGTGCCGTTGTGGCACCCTTGTTCGTCCTCTCGGTGCCCTATGTCCTGTGGCTCGACCGGGTCATGGTCGAGCCGCGCGACGCCTCCTGGCACTTCGGCGCGATGCTGATCGGCCGTGAGCCATGGTCCGCCGAAGAGGTGAAGAAGCACTGGCGCGCCTGGGCGATCAAGGGCTTTTTCGGCGCCTTCATGATCTCGATCCTGCCCGGCGGTTTCGCCCGCGTGGTAGAGGCGGATTTCGGCGCAATCGCACACAAACCCGTCGATCTGGGCTCTCTGCTGATCGAAGCGCTGTTCCTCGTAGACGTGCAGATCGGCACAGTCGGCTACCTCTTCACCTTCCGCCCGCTCGACGCCCACATCCGCAGCGGCAACCCTTTGCTGGCGGGCTGGGTAGCCGCGCTGATGTGCTACCCGCCCTTCGTGTGGGGCACGATGGGCAACGCCGACGTCCTCGGCTACGAAGTCAACACCGGCGGCTGGGCGCACTGGATGGCGGCTTACGACGTCCTCCTGTGGGGCTGGGCGGCGATGATGGTCGTGCTGACCGCGATCTACGCCTGGGCGACCTTCGCCTTCGGCCTGCGCTTTTCCAACCTGACTTATCGCGGCGTGCTGACGAACGGCCCCTACCGCTTCACGCGCCACCCGGCCTACCTGTCGAAGAACCTGTTCTGGTGGACTTCGACGCTGCCGTTCCTCGTGACGAACGGATCATGGACCGACGCGATCCGCAACACCGTGCTGCTGGGCGTGGTGAGCGGCATCTATTATTGGCGCGCTCGGACTGAGGAAGCGCACCTGCTGGCGGAAGACCCTAAGTATCGGGAATATTACGACTGGATGGGGGAGAATGCGTTCATCACCCGGACTTTGGCGAAGGTCGGGCAGAAGTTGAAGTTCAAGTAAGTTCTGGGGCCATCGCCCCAGACCCCCGAACTGTCGTCGTTGTGCGTGCAGCCGCCTTAGGCAAGATGGCGCCGCAGGCTTTATCTGTCTCCCGGCTCAACGTCTTGCATGGCGAGGCTGCGCGCGTGCCCTCGACGGTATACGGCATGCAGGGGTGGTAAACCCCTGCATTTCCTGCCTTAAAACGTCTTGAGCGCGTAAACCTTGGAAAGATCCCCGCCCCATTCGCCATTATACAGGTCGAGCAGCCGCTCGGCCGGAACCTTGCCGGTCTTCACGATCTCGGCCAGCGGTTCGAGATAGCCCGTCTCGTTGTCGCCCGCCGAGTTCAGGCGGCCACGCGCGGCAAGGCCCGAGCGGGCTATGTCGACCACTTCGCCTGCGATGTCGCGCAGGGTGCCGCCGCCCGGGATCGGTGCATCGAGGCCCAGCTTCGGCGCGGCCGAGCGCAGGGCTTCGCGGCCTTCCATGTCCCAGCCCTTGACCAAGTCCCAGGCCGCATCGAGCGCGCCCTGATCGTAGAGCAGGCCGACCCACAGCGCGGGCAGGGCGCAGATGCGGCCCCACGGCCCGCCGTCGGCGCCGCGCATTTCGAGGAAGGACTTCAGGCGCACTTCCGGGAAGGCGGTGGACAGGTGGTCCTGCCAGTCCGACAGGCGCGGCTTCTCGCCGGGGAGCACCGAAAGCTCGCCCTTGAGGAAGTCGCGGAAGGAGAGGCCGGCGGCGTCGATGTACTTGCCGTCGCGGAACACGAAGTACATCGGCACGTCCAGCATGTACTCGACATAGCGTTCGTAGCCGAAGCCGTCCTCGAACACGAAGGGCAGCATGCCGGTGCGGTGCGGATCGGTGTCCGACCAGATATGGCTGCGGTACGAGAGGTAGCCGTTGGGCTTGCCTTCGGTGAAGGGCGAGTTGGCGAACAGCGCCGTCGCCAGCGGCTGCAATGCCAGCGAGGTGCGGAATTTCTGCACCATGTCGGCTTCGCTGGAATAGTCGAGGTTCACCTGGATGGTGCAGGTGCGCAGCATCATGTCGAGGCCCATGCTGCCCACGCGCGGCATGTGGTTCAGCATGATGCCGTAGCGCCCCTTGGGCATGATCGGCAGTTCTTCGCGCGTCTTGTCGGGCCACATGCCGAGGCCGAGGTAGGCCTTGCCCAGCTTTTCGCCGACCTGCTTCACTTCGGAGAGGTGGCGACCGGTCTCGGCGCAAGTCTGGTGCAGGTTTTCGAGCGGTGCGCCTGACAGTTCCAGTTGGCCCGCCGGTTCGAGGCTGACGTTGCCGTCCGCGCCCTTGAGTGCGATGACGTTTCCGCCTTCCTCGATCGGCGTCCAGCCGAACTGGGTCAGTTCGCCCAGCAGGTCGCGGATGCCGCCCTTTTCGGTGTACGAAGGCGCGTGGTGGTCGGCGGTGTCGTAGACGAATTTCTCGTGCTCGGTGCCGATGCGCCACGCCTCGCGCGGCTTTTCGCCTGCGGCCATCGGCTCGGCGAGTTGGGACAGGTTTTCGATAACCGGATCTTCGCGATCCGAAACCTCACGAGTGCTCATGGGCGCGGAATTAGTGTGCCCTTCGGCGCCGCGCCAGAACTTTTTGTACCGGTCAGTCTAACATTCCTGTCATGTCCAATCTCCGGACACCGCCATCCATAGCCCGATGGCGGAAATGCAGGCGGTTTCGGCCCGCAGAATGCGCGGCCCCAGAGTGATCGCGCGCGCCTGGGGATGGGCGCGGACGAGATCGCGCTCGGTATCGTCGAAGCCGCCTTCGGGGCCGACGAGGAGCGCGGCCGGGCCTTTGTGCGCGGCGAAGGCGGCGGCTGCGGGGGCGCCGCCCTGTTCGTCGGCGAAGAACAGAGCGCGGTCCTCGGGCCAGTCGCGCAGCAGGGCATCGAGCCGGGTGGGTTCCTCGACGCGGGGCAGGGCGGTGCGGGCGCATTGCTCGGCCGCCTCGGTGACGATGGTGAGCGCACGCTCGGGGTTGAGCTTGTCGGCCACGCAGCGCCGGGTGACGACCGGCTGTACGGCGGCGACCCCCAGTTCGGTGGCCTTTTCCAGCACCAGATCGAAGTTCGGCTTCTTGAGCAGCGCGGCGCAGAGCACGAAGTCCGGCACGTCCTCGCGCTCGCGCAGCTTCATGCGGACCGAGAGCACGACGTCGCGCTTTCCGGCGGAAACCACCTCGCAGGCCCATTCGCCGGTGGCATCATCGCAGACGATCACCGCATCGCCGGGAGCGATTCGCATGACCTTGCCGAGATAGTGCGCCTGCTGGCCTTCCAGCGCGATCTGCCCGCCTTCGACGAGCGGTCCGGGGACGAACAGACGCGGCGCGGAGCGGGGCGGCCAGGCGGGGGTTGCAGGCATCTTCAACGGGTTCCTCGGGCTGAAAGGCCCTTTTCGCGCCCTGGCGGAGAGGATGCAACGGTGGGCAAGCTGTGTTCACCAGACACGTTCGGGCATGACAGGACGCGCGCGATGCACTACTCATCGCGCGATGCTCGAACCTTCGCTCGTCCCTGACAGCCAGCATCGCGGGCTTGTGTCGATGCTGCCGCAGCCGTTTCGCGACTTCGCGATGCTGGCGCGATTCGACCGGCCGATCGGCTGGTGGCTGCTGTTCTGGCCCTGCGTCTGGGGCGTTCTACTGGCAGGTGGCGAAAGCCGCTGGAGCCTGATCGCCTGGCTGCTGCTCGGCTCGATCGCGATGCGCGGCGCGGGCTGCGTGCTCAACGACATCGTCGATGCCGACCTCGACCGCCGCGTCGCCCGCACCGCGCAGCGCCCGGTCGCGAGCGGCCGCGTCAGCAAGGGCGCGGCCTGGACCTGGCTGCTGATGCTATGCGCCGTGGGGCTGGTCGTGCTGTTCCAGCTGCGCCCGCCCGCGCAGCTGGTGGCGCTGGGCAGCGTCGGCCTCGTCGCCGCCTATCCGTTCATGAAGCGCATTACGTGGTGGCCGCAGGCGTGGCTGGGCATGGTCTTCACCTGGGGGGCGCTGGTCGGCTGGATCGAGATCCGCAGCGATCATCTGGAGGCGCTGGCGGCGCTCTACCTCGGCTCGATCGTGTGGTGCATCGGCTACGATACGATCTACGCGATTCAGGACATTGAGGACGACGCGATCGTCGGCATCCGTTCCTCCGCCCGGCGCCTCGGCGCGCGGGTGAAGGGTGGGGTCGGTGGCTTCTACGCTCTCGCGCTGGCGCTGTGGGCGCTGGCGTTCTGGGCGATGCGGCCGGACTGGGTGGCGCTCGTCGCGCTGGTGCCGATGGCGCTGCACCTCGGCTTCCAGGTCATGACGCTGGACCCGGCGGACGGCGAGAACGCGCTCGCTCGCTTCCGCTCCAACCGCGACGCCGGGCTGGTGATGGCGCTGGCCTGCTGGGTGGTCGGCAACGCCGGGGTGATCTGATCGCCTACACGTAGCTGACCAGCTCGAATTCTATCCCGTCCCAGTCGAAGAAGTAGAACCGGCGGCCCGGATCGTAATCGGCGTGGTTGAAGGGTTCGAGGCCTGCGGCAAGCACCACCTGTTCGGCCGCGTCGAGATCGTCGACCACCAGCCCCACGTGATTCAGCGGCGCGCCCTTGCCGTAGCGCCCGCGTTCGCGGCGGTCGGTATAGACGGCGATGTAGCTGAAATCCCCGCCGACGTGGATCGTCTCGCCGCCGTTGATGGCGGGCCCGCGCCAGCGTTCGTGCCAGCCGAGCAAGTCCTGCAGCAAGGCGGACGAACGCTCGATGTCGCTGACGGTGAGGTTGGCATGTTCGAGGCGGCCCTGGGCCATTCTTCTTTCTCCTGCGTCACCGGCGAATCGGCCGGCTTGGCAAAAGTGCAACCTCAACCTAACTTGAGATCAAGCGCTTTCGGAAGGATATCGATCTGGTCGCTGACCGCTTCATCACCATCGGCGAACTGGGCCGGCGTACCGGCGTCGCGGTATCGGCTTTGCGTTTCTACGAGGAGAAGGGGCTGCTGCAGGCGCTGCGCACCTCGGGCAACCAGCGCCGGTTTCTGCGCTCCGACATTCGCCGCGTCAGCTTCATCCTGATCGCGCAGAAGCTGGGCCTCGCGCTGGCCGAGATCGAGCGCGAACTGGCCGACCTGCCGCACGGCCGCACGCCGACATTGGCCGACTGGGAGCGCATCAGCCGCTCGATGCGCACGTCGATCGACGAGAAGATCGCGCTGCTCGAACTGACTCGGCGCAAGCTGGACGAATGCATCGGCTGCGGCTGCCTCAGCCTGACGAAATGCCGCCTCTACAACGCCGATGACGTGGCGGGGGCGCAAGGGCCGGGGCCGCGCTTCGTGCTGGGCTAGATCCCGAGCGCCTTGCGCAGTTCGGCGTTGATGCGCGACTGCCAGCCCTTGCCGGTGGCGCGAAACGCCTCGACCACATCGGGATCGAGCCGCAGCGTGACCTGCTTCTTGGGATTGGCAGCGGGTGGGCGGCCGATCGACTTGAGCGAGCCCGAGGCCGGACGGATCAGCTGGTCGCCCTTGTAGATGGCGGCCATGCGGAACATTTCCTCGGTCCATTCGACGTCGTCGTCGTCCGGGTCAATCCAGGGTTCGGAAGCGGGCTTGATGTTCTCCATGATGCGCATGCCTTATCGTGATGATCCGACGGTTGCCGTCGCGCGGTGTTCAGACCAGCGATACGCGGCGACCATGGAGAAACCCGAAGACGCGATAGCGGGTCTCTCCGTAGTCCTTGCGATCGTCCAGAACCTGAACATGCGTATCTGCAAAGACCCTATGCGCATCGGCAATGTCGATTCCGCGTTCAGCCAGAATCTTCCGGCGCTTCGCCTCGTCATATTCAATCCGCAATGACCGCATCTCCAGCGTCTGCGGAAGGTGATCGTTGGATCGGCTACGATGGGCCAGTTAAATTAAAGTAACTACAAAAACCCCGCCGGTCAACCTCACACCACTGCCGCCAGCAGTTCCTCCGCGCCGCCCAGATCCACGCTGACGAGGCGGGAGATGCCCTTTTCCACCATCGTCACGCCGAACAGGCGGTGCATGCGGCTCATCGTCACCGCATTGTGGGTGACGACGAGGTAGCGAGTGTCGGTTTCCTTCGTCATCGCTTCGAGCAGGTCGCAGAAGCGTTCGATATTGGCGTCGTCGAGGGGGGCATCGACTTCGTCCAGCACGCAGATCGGTGCGGGGTTGGTCAGGAACAGGCCGAAGATCAGCGCTACCGCCGTCAGTGCCTGTTCACCGCCCGAAAGCAGGGTGAGCGATTGCAGCCGCTTGCCCGGCGGCTGGGCGTAGATTTCGAGACCGGCCTCCAGCGGATCGTCCGAATCGACGAGGGCGAGGTGCGCCTGACCGCCCTGGAACAACTGCTGGAACAGGCGGCGGAAATGGCCGTCCACCGCCTCGAAGGCGGCGCGCAGGCGTTCGCGGCCCTCGCGGTTGAGGTTGCCGATCGAGCCGCGCAACCGGTTCACCGCCTCGGTCAGTTCGGCCTTCTCGCTGACCGAGAGGCCCAGCTGCGCCTCGGCTTCGGCGAGTTCGTCGGCGGCGACGAGGTTGACCGGGCCGATGCGCTCGCGCTCGGCGGTCAGGCGGTCCATGCCGCTGCCTTCGGCCTCGGCGCCGCCGACTTCGGCAGGGGCGAAGGCGAAGCGTTCGGGCAGGACCGGCGGCGGGCACTGGAAGCGCTCGCCCGAGAGGCGGTTCATTTCGGTGCGGCGCTGGTCCTCGTGCTCGGCGCGGGCAGAGGCTCCGGCGCGGACTTCGCGCGCGGCGGCAAGGGTTTCCTGCGCGGCAGAGAGCGCGGTATCTGCGCGTTTCGCGGCTTCGGTGGCGGCGTTTACTGCAGCTTCGGCCCTGGCGAGTTCATCGCCGAGGCGCACGCGGATCGCCTCGCCCTGTTCGATCTGGGTCATCAGCGAGGGGGGCTTGGCGGCCATGATCGCGCGTTCGGTCTCGATCTCCTCCAACCGTCCGGCCATCTGCGCGAGGCGGTTCGCGGCATCGCCCGAGCGGGCCTGCCAGCCGCGAATGTCGGCGCGCTGGGTGGTGGTGCGCTCGCGCGCGACGGCGAGGGCCTGATCGTGGCCTGCGAGCGTCGCCATCGCGTGCTGCAGGGCCGAGCGGGCCTCGCCGTTGCGGGCTTGTGCGGCCTGCAGTTCGGCGCGGCCAGTGGCGGGATCGGGTAGCGCGGTGCGCTTCGCCTCTGCGGCGGCG
>NZ_ALVC01000076.1:0-19062 GCF_000293195.2 Sphingomonas sp. LH128 | reverse complement strand
CGAAACGGTACGCCGGCGCAGGGATGGCGAACCTGTCCATATCGAGGTTACCATCTCGCCGGTGCATAACGCCGCGGGCGAGATCATTGGGGCGTCGACGATCGCGCGTGATATCGGCGAACGGCTGCGTCATGCCGAGAACCAGCGGCTCCTGGTTCGAGAGATGCATCACCGCATCAAGAACCTGCTGTCGATCGTGCAAGGGCTTGTAAGAGTCGGCCGCCGAAGGGCCGACGATGTCAATGACTTCGCTAATGACCTGAGCAGCCGGATCACCGCGCTCGGCGCTGCGCAGCAACTTGTCCTCGGCCTTCCTGGCGAAGAGGAGCCCGCGCTAAGCGAGGTCTTCAGGGCGGTGCTGGAGCCCTATCGCAACGAGGGTCAGATCACCATCGCGCGGTGCGACGCGCCCGTCGGAGCTAATGCCTCGACGTCACTAGCGCTGCTTCTGCACGAACTCGCCACCAACGCCGTAAAATATGGCGCTCTTTCCCATTCCGACGGCCAGCTCACGGTCGATATCACCGTGGCGAACGCAACCATCACTATCGCTTGGCGCGAATACGGTGGCAGTTATGACAATGGCGATGAGGGCTTCGGGACAGAGCTGATGAGCGCCGCTCTGCGTGGACTCGGCGGGACGATCGATAAAGCGTGGCATGGCGGCGAGCGGGTCGTGACCATATGTCTCGCCCGCGACCAGCTCGCTCACTGAACATCGTATTGTTTGGGGTCAGTCGAAACCGAGGTTCGCCTTGAGCATATCGATGCGTTTTGACGCTTCGGCCTTGCTGAGGTCGGCAGGCGGCGGCGCTTAGCCTGCTTCTTGCACAGTGTCGTCAAATAGGAGCCCTGCGCCCCCGTCATCGGATCGTCGCTGGACACCCAGCCTTCGGGATTCTTTTCGGTTTTCGAGCCGGGATGCTCGTCGAGCTTGGGATTGTGCAGCTGTTCGGTCATGGCAATCTCACGTTCCCATATTGTTCTTTTTAAGAACGGCGTCATGAACCGCCGGTTTCCGTGGCGGCATCTGCGACGAAGCGAGGAAGCAAATCTGCCGGTTGGTCGTTCTCGCAAAATGCGGGGACCAGTGTTCAGGAGAGCAGCAATGCCGCAGGGCGACAAGTCGAGCTACACGGACAAGCAGAAGCGCAAGGCCGAACATATCGAGGAAGGCTATGAGGACCGCGGTGTCGGCAAGAAGGAAGCCGAACGCCGTGCGTGGGCGACGGTGAACAAGGAATCAGGTGGCGGAAACAAGTCCGGATCGGGGCGAGGCAAGCCCGAGAACCACAGCGCGTCCCGCAAGGGCGGTCGCAAGAGCGGATCGTCCCAGAGCCATGAGAAACGGTCAGCCGCCGCAAAGAAAGGCTGGGAAACGCGCCGCAAGTAATCGCGTGGCTAGACTTTCGCGATTGCCTTAATCGTCAGCCTTCAGACCGGCATACCAGTCGGCATAGGGACTGGTGTGCGCCATGTGGCGGTTGAGATCGGGGGCACCGTCGCTCCACCAAACCGGGCCGCGCTCGCCTAGCGCGCGTTTCACCTGATCGACAGCGCCGTGGGCCGCATCCTCGGCCGCCATATCGCCAGCCCTTCTGGCCTTCGCGATCGCGCGCCGGGCCGCCATCAGTTGCCGGACCATCTGCTCGCGCTCGTCCGGGTCGAGTGATGGATCGCAGGTGCGCCAAAGCCGACCGCGCACGACGAAATAGCGTCCGTCAGGCGTGACGGGATGATGTCCGGCCTTGTAGGGGATGATCGTTCGTCCGCCATGCTCACTTCCACGAATCCTCTCGCGAAACCCTCTCCGCACCGAAGGCGTTCCTCAATCCGACAGGGGAGACATGATGACCGCGAAGTCTTTCAAACCCGACCTGAGAATGGTCTCAGCGTCCAGCCTGTCTAATTTGCGCCGATCTGCGTGCTGTTGGCGCGCCAGGAGGAAACTGGTTTTTTGGGGCCACAATGGGCTCTGGCGTTGCCGAAGGCCTATTATCCGGGGCAGGTAGCGCCCCTTTGCGCGTTCGCTGATGAGTAGGAGGACGAGAGTGTCTCAGGCCGAAGATGAAGAGTGGATGCGCAAGCCCATCGAGATTGCACGGTCCAAAGGATCCAATCCCTCTACCTCCCCCTTGGGCTGCGTGATTGTTCTGAATGGCAAGATCATTGCCGGCGAGCGCAACCAGACTGAGGAATTACCCGACGCTACCGCGCACGCAGAGATGATGGCGATCAGGCGAGGATGCGAAGACACGGGTGAAATGGAGCTGCGCGGTGCAACGCTTTACTCGACGCTTCAGCCATGCGGGATGTGTACGATGGCGTCGATCTGGTCGAAAGTAGGCCGGGTTGTCTATGGCGCAGGACGGGACGATGTGCATGAAATGTATTTCGAGGCCAAGCATGTAGATACATTGGCGTTCAACGCTGATGCCTATCGCGATAACATCGTGATCGAAGGCGGGTGCCTGCGCGAAGAATGCGCCGGCCTTTATTACCCGGTCGACGCCGATGTGCCGCTCGAGGAGCAAGGCAACCTATGACGCAGATCAATGTGAATACGGCGAGCGCTGACGAGCTCGATGCGATACCCCGGCTCAAGGGCCATGGTTTTGAGATCGTGCGATACCGTGAAGATCGCGGCGCGTTCACCGCGCTGCGTCAGTTGGAAGAAGTTCCGGGAATGGCCGGGAATGCCGATGGGCTGGAAGATTCCCTGACGATCTGATCCACCTTGGCAGATACAAAGACGCCGCCCCGTGAGGGGCGGCGTCCTGAAGCTCGATAGAGACTTATTCCTTGGCGCCGGTGCCCGGTTCGGTCGTCTTGGGTGCCTTGCCGTCTTCGACGCGACCTTCGTTGCGCAGATCGCGGCCTTCCTGGGCCTTCTTCTTCGCTTCGGGGGTGTTGCCGTGTTCGTTCATCTCTTCCTTGACGAAACCGGCAGCTTCCTTGGCTTTGCCTTCAATGCTCATGGTGCTCTCCTTCAACTGGAATGACTGTAAAACACGTGCCGGGGAGACGTGTTCCCAATCAATGCCTATGCCAGCATGCGGACTTTTGGTTCGCGCGCCCACATGCGGGTTGCGGCAGCTTTGATGAAAATCGCACCTAGGTCGGTGACGCCTTCGTCGGGTTCAACGCCGGCCTTGTCGAGCAATGGCTGTGCCTCTGCCGTATGGCCGATCGCCTTGAGATGCCCGAAAGCATCCATCACGAACTGAACGGCAGCCGCTTCTTTAAGAAGCTGCGTGCAGCCGTCTTCCGACAGGATGACGGCAATAGCATCGAACAGCACAGAGGGGCCGCCAGCGAGCTGGAAATCGGCTTCCAGCACCGAACCATCGGACATCTTCGCGCCGCCGATTTTGGGTGCGACGATTACAGGGCGGCCCCCGGCATCACCGATCTGACTGGTCAGCTCGTCGACAACGCCAGCATCGGAGCCATCGGCAATGAGGATCGCGATAGTGCGCCCCTCAATCGACTTTGGCGCCCGCGGACCTTCGATGATGCGCAGGGCCGCCGAAGGCTCCATGTCTTTGACCGGCGCAGCCGATGGTGAGGCCTCAGGCACTTCCATATTGAGCCCGTCCGCCACACGCTTGGCGAGCTTTGGATCGACATTTACAAGATTGGCCATCATTCGCGTGCGCACATGCGCCAAGCCGACCTTGCTTAGTTCGAAGACTAGGGCTGAGGCCAGATGCGCCTGCTCCGGCTCGGCGAGGGAACGGAAAAACAGCCTCGCCTGGCTATAATGGTCGGCAAAGCTCTCGGCGCGAATACGAAGCTTGCCGCCTTCCTCGTCCGGCCCCGTTGCAGCGGCGATGCTGCGATAGCCGGTGACGGGGCATTCGCGCGGCCCGGGCTCATCTCCGGGCCGCGTCTCGGCGCCTTCAGACAGGCCATTGGGCTCGTAGTTCGTGCGCCCCTTTGGCACCGCCATCTGAAATTGGCCGTCGCGCTGGAAATTCATCACCGGGCATTTGGGCGCGTTCACCGGAAGCTGGTGGAAATTAGCAGTGCCAAGCCGCGACTTCTGGGTGTCGAGGTATGAGAACAGCCGGCCCTGCAGCAGCGGATCATTGGAAAAACCGATGCCGGGCACGATGTTGCCCGGGCAATAGGCGACCTGCTCGGTCTCCGCGAAGAAATTGTCGGGATAGCGATCGAGGACCATGCGGCCGATCACACGCACGGGCAGCATCTCTTCCGGGATGATCTTGGTGGAATCGAGCACGTCGAAATCGAGGCTGTCGGCAAACGCTTTGTCGAAAGCCTGGATGCCCAGCTCCCATTCCGGGAAGTCGCCCCGGTCGATCCGCTCGAACAGATCACGGCGCTGATGATCGGGATCGGCGCCGGCAATCTTCACCGTCTCGTCCCAGATTGTCGACTGAAGGCCCGCCTTGGGCTTCCAGTGGAATTTCACGAAGGTCACATCCCCCGCTTCGTTTTCCATCTGGAACGTGTGAA
The DNA here is from genome assembly GCF_000293195.2 of Sphingomonas sp. LH128. Lineage (NCBI taxonomy): Bacteria > Pseudomonadati > Pseudomonadota > Alphaproteobacteria > Sphingomonadales > Sphingomonadaceae > Sphingomonas > Sphingomonas sp. LH128. The sequence continues at coordinate 14,580 of NZ_ALVC01000076.1, read as the reverse complement.
TGCCAAAGCCTTCCATCGTGGCGAACGAGGCCGGAAGGGTGCGATCGCTCATCGCCCACATGATCATGTGGGTGGATTCGGGCATCAGGCTGATGAAGTCCCAAAAGGTGTCGTGGGCCGTCGCCGCCTGAGGATAGCCGGTCTGGGCTTCCATCTTGGCGGCATGGATCAAATCAGGAAACTTGATCGCGTCCTGGATGAAGAACACCGGGATGTTGTTGCCGACCAGATCCCAATTGCCCTCGGTCGTGTAGAACTTGACCGCAAAGCCCCGCACGTCGCGCGGGGTATCGACCGAACCTGCGCCTCCCGCGACCGTCGAGAAGCGCGTAAAGACCGGAGTCTTGGTGCCCTTGGCAAAGACGGCTGCCTTGCAGATGTCGGAGATGTCGTCGGTCGCCTCGAAATAGCCATGCGCCGCAGAGCCACGGGCATGGACGATGCGTTCGGGAATGCGTTCATGGTCGAAATGGAAAATCTTTTCGCGCAGAACAAAATCCTCCAGCAAGACCGGGCCGCGCGCGCCTGCCTTGAGCTGGTTCTGGTTGTCGGAAATCCGGATACCCTGGTTGGTGGTCAGGACATTATCGTCACTTCCTTGCTGATGCGTTTCCCCGCCACTTCCCGTGGTGTTTTCGATTACGTTCTTACTGGCCATGTCGGTCCCTTTCGCGCTGATCGTGATATGGTTCACTCGCAACGCATCAGGGGGGAAAAAGTCGGCACCTGAAGATCAGAGACGAAAGATATTGTCCATGGGGGCCCACCGGCAAGCTGGCGAGTCGCATATTATACTTTGGAAATAGCCAGACATCTAAATCACCGCCTTGGGCGGACTATAATGTTCATATAGTCAACACTCTTTCTCTGCTGTTAACATCTGCACGTAAATGACCCCAGTTGGCGATCTGATTTTTTCCTGTTGGCCGCGAAAGTCTGCGATCACTATATTGACCGAAGTTAAGCTGCACTCGTTGCAGAAAACCCCGGCTACATTCGGGAAATAAACCTTCATATAAGCGTTAACGGCTTGGCGATTGCGAAACATATGCATCGTCGCTGGGAGCCCGTTGAATGCGTATTGCCATCATAGCCCATTTGAAGTTTCCCATAAGTGAGCCGTTTGCAGGCGGGCTGGAGATGCACACCCACATGCTCGCGCGGTCACTGCGCGAACGCGGGCACGACGTCACGCTCTTTGCTTCGACGCGCTCCGATCCCGCACTGGGGGTGGAAGCGATCTGCGATGAGACCTCGCTTCTCGAAACGGGCATTGATGAAGCCAATGACGTTGCCTTCTTCCGCGAACACCATGCGTATCTCGGGCTGATGACCGAATTGCGGTCGCGATCGTTTGACGTGATCCACAACAATTCGCTGCACTATCTCCCCGTCAGCATGGCCGAGACGCTTGCTACCCCTGTCCTGACCACGCTCCACACCCCGCCCTTTTGCTGGCTGGAAAGCGGGGTTCGGCTCAACCGTGGACCGATGACCTATGTCGCCGTTTCGCAGGCGACGGCCGACATGTGGAGCCATGTGGCCAAGACCGATCATGTCATTCCCAACGGCATCGATCTGACGCACTTTCCGTACCAGTCTGTCGCAAGCGAAACGCCGTATCTGGTCTGGTATGGCCGGATCGTCCCGGAAAAGGGACTGGACTACGCGATCGATGCGGCGCGGCTTGCAGGATTGCCGCTGCGTATCGCCGGCCCCGTCTCGAACCAGAGCTATTTCGATGAGAAGATTGCGCCGCGTCTGGGCGCCAAGGTCGAATATGTCGGGCATCTGTCCCACCGCGAACTCGCCCGCCTGGTGGGAGGGGCCATCGCCGCGCTTTGCACCCCGCGTTGGGAAGAGCCCTATGGCCTGGTCGTGGCTGAGGCGCTGGCTTGCGGCACCCCCGTCGCCGCGTTCCGGCGCGGCGGGGTGCCTGCGCTCTTGAATGAGGATTGCGGCGTTCTTGCGCAGCCGGATGATGTTGCATCGTTGGCATCGGCGGCACTGGCCGCTTCAGTGCTGAGCCGCAGTGCCTGCAGGGCACATGCGGAGCGCTATTGCGACGCGCAGCGCATGGTCGATGAGTATGAAGCCGTGTACCACCAGCTCGCGCTTGCTTCGGTTGTAGCCTATGAGCCGCAGACGGCGCCGCTCATTGCCAGCGTCGCATGAAGCCACCAGTCTGCGTCTGCATACCCGCCCGTAATGAGGCAGAGCATATCGGTCGCCTGATCGAAGCCCTGGCACAGCAAACCGTTCAGACCTTCGCTGTCGCGATATGCGTCAACAACAGTAGCGATGCCACCCATGCGAAAGCCGTTGAGGCTACGCTTCGCTCCAATGCCGGGTTTGCTCTTCACATCGCTCAGCGCGTGTTTGAGCCAGAACTTGCCCACGCCGGATCTGCCCGTCGCGCGGCGATGGACATAGGCGCTGATCTTCTGGCGCCCGGCGGCCTATTGCTTTCAACGGATGCGGATTGCCGGCCTCCCGCCGATTGGATCGATGCCAATCTGACACATTTTTCGCCGGAGCGGATCATTGGCGGTCGCATCGAACTGGACGAACTGGAAGCGGACATGGCCCCGGCGATCTTCAGGCTGCGCCGCCGGTTCGATGCCTATTGGGAGGCCGTGCGCGCGATCGAGGACAAGATCGATCCCGTCGCGTGGGATATGCCGCCCCGACACGGCGATCATACGGGGGCCAGCCTCGCGCTGTCCGTCGACCTTTATCGCCGTGCGGGCGGCGTTCCGCTTCTGCCGACCGGCGAGGATCGTGCCCTGGTCGAAGCGGCGATCAAAGCGGGGGGCAAGCTCGTCCACCCGAATGCGGTGTGGACCCGTGCATCCTCCCGGACTGCAGGGCGTGCCAATGGCGGCATGGCGGCCGACATGCAGCGGTGGATCGACTGCACCGTAAGCGGTGAAATTCCTATGGTCCCAGCTTTCTCCCATTGGGAGGAACGCGCACGCTGGCGACTTCGAACGAGGGCTAAGATAGGCATGGCGGCCTGGCTCGAAGCAGAGCGTGCTCTTCCCCCCATGCCCTGCGACATGCCGCTTCCCGCGGCGGAGGCCGAAATGGCAGCCGTCCAATGAGCCGCCCGATCGGATATTATGTCCATCATCACGGCGATGGCCATCGCCAGCGCGCGATCGCAATCGGTCAATCGCTAGACAATGTCATGCTCATGGGTAGCGGGCTTGCCGGCAGAACCGGAAACCTGCCTTTCCTCGATTTGCCTGACGACCGTCTCGACGACAGCTTCGCTGGCATCGATCATGTCGATCGCCCTTCTTCCCTGCACTATGCGCCGCTTGATCATGAAGGCCTCCGCCAGCGCACGGCGCAAATGTCAGGCTGGATCGCCAAGTCACGTCCGCGCCTGATGGTAGTGGATGTCTCGGCCGAGGTGGCGATGCTGGCGCGGCTTGCATCGGTGCCGACGGTGTATGTCCGGTTGAGCGGGCGCCGGCTCGATGCGGCCCATCTGGACGCCTTTCGCGCAGCTACCGCTCTGCTCGCTCCTTTTCATGATGCGCTCGACGATGATGAAACCCCAGGCTGGGTCCGCGAGAAGACCCTCTACGCGCCGGGCATCGTCCAATCTGCCAACCAGAATATCAGCGCGAATGATGACGTTGTGCTGGTCGCCCTTGGGCGCGGGGGCGGGGTATCCAATGGCGAGCACTGGGCAGCCGCAGCCCGAGCAGCGCCCGCATGGCAATGGCGCATCATCGGTCCCTGCACCGTGCCCGCTGATTTGCCACCCAATCTTGAATTGCGGGGGTGGGTCGATGATGCGGAAGCGCAGATTGCTGCAGCCAGGGTCGTCATTGGCGCTGCAGGCGATGGCGTCGTCAGCGCCGTCCTGGCGGCGCGGCGCCCATTCATCTGTCTGCCCGAACCCCGCCCGTTTGATGAGCAGGCATCGAAGGCCAACAGGCTGGCGGCAGTGGGCGGAGCAATCGTGCGACATGACTGGCCCCAGCCTCACGAATGGTCTGGCCTTCTCAGTCGGGCAATCGCGCAAAACCAGCAATGGCCGGCTTGCCTTGAAGGTGAAAGCGGGCCGGAACGGGTCGCGCGTTGGCTCGATGGCCTTTGTGCTCCGGCAGTCTCAAACAGGAGTGATATCGCGTGATCCCCGACCCTCACGACCAAGCTTCTAACCCGATCGATATCGTCGACCGTCTTGCGATGCTTGGCGCCCGCTATGACGCCGCACCCCATTTTCCCAGTGATAGCCTGGCAGCGCTGATCCATAGCGGTCATCACCGTCGGTTCGCACCGCAACTATGTGGAGGTGACATCTTTGAAAACGAGGCGGCCCGCGCACGCGCGATGGCAAAGGCCTTTCGTCAGGTCGGGCGCGGCGATCTCAGTATCGGTCGCTTGTATGAGGGCCATGTCAACGCGATGTCGCTGTTCGACTGGTACGGATCGCCTGACCAGCTTGAGTGGCTCACGCAAGTGCTGGATCGCGGTGCGTGGTTCGGTGTGTGGGCGACCGAGCCGTCGCCCGGTGTCCGGCTCGCTGGCGAAGCGACCCTGTCGCTGATCGGCGAGAAGATGTTCGCAAGCGGCGCCGGCGGTCTCGATTATGCCCTCATCACAGCCGCCTGCGAGGACACCGCGCGGCGCCTGGTCATTGTTCCCGCCAATGAAAGGGCGCGGACGGACCTGTCGGGTTGGCGTGTTCGCGGAATGCGTGCGAGCGTGAGCGGCCGATATGTCCTCGACGACATGGCTGTCGAGCCGCTCATGCTACTGGGTAAGCCGGGCGACTATGACCAAGATCCTCGCTTTACCGCAGGCGCCTGGCGCTTCTGCGCGGTGCAGCTTGGCGGCATCGAGGCGCTTGCATCGGAAATCCGGTCGGCCCTGCGCGATAGCGCCCGCGAAGATCCGCTGCAGCGGGCGCGGTTTGCCGATGCCGTGGTAGCGGTGCGAACCGCAGGCTTCTGGGTGGATGAAGCAGCGCAGCGCTTCGCTTCGGGTGATGCGGACGCCGTTGCCGTCGCGCGGCTGACACGCGGGGTCGTCGAAAAACCGGGTTCACCGTGATGGAGGCCGCTGCGCGCCTCCTTGGCACGCGCAGCGCCTTTGACGGGCAACGCGCGGACAAGATCATCCGCGACCTTTCTCTCTACCTGCGCCAGGCCGGACCCGATCATGCGCGGGACGAGGCCGCCCGGACGCTTCTCGATCATGACATTTGGGAAGAAAGCGACCAGCTGTGGTGAAAGCCGAGGCCTTGGCCCAAAGCCGCTGGGCGCAGGCGCGCTGGCTCGTGCTCGCTCCCCATCCCGACGACGAGACCCTCGGCGCGGGCGCCTTGATCACACACTGCGCCGCTAACGACCGGCTCGGGGGGATCGTCTTCCTGACCGATGGGACAGGCTCCCACCCCGAAGGTACGCCCCGCGTTGCCGCGACCCGGCGCAGGGAAGCCCGCAATGCGGTTGGCAGGCTAGGCGCCAAAGCGATCCCGACGATCTGGATGGGATGGCGCGATGCTCACCCCCATCCTACCGACAGTAAAGCATTCGCACGGGGGGCCGATCGGCTTGCTGCGCTGCTGCGCTGGCACCGGATCGATGCAATTGCCGTCTCCGATAAAAGCGAGGCGCATTGCGACCATGTTGCGGCGTACAAGCTGGCCGAAGCGGCCTTGCGAAGGGCGAGGCGGCCGATCGCCCTGTTCGCCTATCATGTCTGGAGCGATACGCCGCGCCGTGCGGGACATATCACAACGCCGGCCATGCCCGTTGGGCAGCGGCGTCATGCTCTTCTGGCCCATCGTAGCCAGCTCTCGCCGGTGATCGGCGAGGGTTTCCGCCTTCCACCGGAGAAGTTGCGCATGGCCGCGCAAGACGTTCTGACATTGAGAAAGGATTGCCGATGACCGGCGCCAGCCTGACCGCACAATATTTTGATGACATTTTCGGGTCGGACGATGATCCATGGAATCTTGCGTCGAGCGACTATGAAGCCGCCAAATTTGCTCACACGCATGATGTTCTGGCCGACCGACGATATGCCCGCGCGCTGGAGATAGGCTGCGCCCATGGCGTGCTGACCGGGCATCTGGCTCCCATGTGCGACAGCCTGCTTGCCGTCGACATCAGCACAAAGGCATTGGCAAAAGCTCGGGAACGGGTCGGCGATCGGCCTGGCGTGTCGCTGGCCCAAATGGCGTTTCCCCGCGAAACTCCTGAAACCGAAGATTTCGACCTCGTGGTGCTGTCCGAAGTGGCCTATTATTGGGGTTTGGTTGATCTCGACCGTGCAAGCGAATGGCTCCGCGATCACGTTTCTCCCGGCGGCCGGATCATCCTTGTCCATTACACAGGCGAAACCGACTATCCGCAAAGCGGCGATGAGGCGGTCGAAGCTTTATGGTCCGAACTTGCTGCGGACTTTGACGTTGAGCTCGCCGAACGGCGAGACACATATCGTCTCGATTTGTGGAAGCGACGTTGATGGGAATCTCGGTCCTCACCATTGTCCGTAACCGGAGCGCGCATCTAGAGCAGCTCGTCGAGGGCCTGCGCCGGAGCGATCGCGAACCCGACGAGCTGGTTGTCGTCGATATGAGTGACGATCCGGTCACAGTGGGACCGACAAGCTTCCCCGTCCGCATCGAGCGGTTCGAGACAGTCGGCCTTCCATTGGCCGCCGCCCGCAACCGCGCGGCGGCCTTGGCCAATCACGATATGCTGGTGTTCCTTGATGTCGATTGCATTCCACTGCGTGATTGCGTCGGCCTCCTGGCCAAGACTCTCACCGAGCATGACAGCCTGCTCTGCGCGGATATTCGCTATCTTGGCCCCGATCATGCGCGCGGATCTTGGGAAGAAACCTACCTACTGAAGCATGGCCGGGCTCATCCCGTACGGACGTTTCCCACCCGAGGCGTGCGAGAGGAAACCAATGCTGGGCTCTTCTGGTCGCTTGCCTTCGCGCTGCGTCGATCGACATTCGCGGCGTTGGGCGGGTTTGATGAGGGGTTCACCGGCTACGGCGCCGAAGATACCGATTTTGGTTTCCGGGCTGCTGCTGCCGGACTGAAGCTACTATTTGTCGGACAGGCGATTGCCTGTCATCAGTATCATGACAGCTACGAGCCACCCGTGCAGCACGTTGCTGACATTGTGCGCAATGCACGGATGTTCCATGCGCGCTGGGATCGGTGGCCGATGGAAGGCTGGCTTGCCGGCTTCGAACGGCTTGGACTCGTGCGCTGGGAGGAGAACGCTTTGGATCTCTTGCGCCTGCCGACAGCATGCGAAATGGCGGCCGCCCGCGTCGAACCAGCAAATTAGTGCAGAGCAGAAAAACGATACCGCGATCAAACGAACGGTGGCAGGAGCTGAGCCGCCGCACCTTTATTTCAATCCCAATCTCAACCGTCAGGCAGGTGCTCGTAGATGACTTTGGACGTAGCAGGCATGGATAAGAACCGGATATGATCACCGGATGCCGGGTGGAGAGGCGGGAATGTGGATCCAGTTGAGATGCTTCTCGATCAATACCCAACAATCGGAACCCGTAGCCGTAGATAAGGGTTGCGCTATCGTTACAATTGGTAGGCGAGAGGTGTCCTATGGCAGACGATAAATCCCAGCGCGGAGAACCGGATCGCAGCAGGGTCGCGGGCGACGAGGAGTATGAGGTGGACTATTTCGCGCAAAAGCATGGGCTGACACGCGATCAGGTTCAGGAGCTCATCAATCGTCACGGAAACAATCGTGAAAAGCTGGACGCAGAAGCCGCCAGGATCGCAAGAGGACAGGAATAATATGGCCGCCTGCTTTGCGCGGATTGCCATTATCCTTTTAACCAATGGCCAAAACAAACCGCAATAGCTCGATCAAGCCTGCTGAATTAAGCAACCCGGGCCTGCTCATTCTCGACATGGTCAACTGCTTCGATTTCGAAGGGGCCGATGATCTCGAACCCGCAGCCCGGGTGGCTGCGAAATGCGTCCATCGCTTGCGAAGCGCGTTTCGCGAGCGAGGCTGGCCGGTCATTTACGTGAACGACAATTTCGGCGAGTGGCACTCGGAAGCTTCCAGCCTTGTCGCCCGCGCGCTTGAAAAGCCAAATCCGGTTACTGAGCTGCTGAGGCCCGGGCCGGGCGATTATTTCATCATAAAGCCGCAATTCTCCGGCTTCTATGCAACAAACCTGCCGGTGCTTTTGCCCCAGCTTGGCATCAGCAAGCTGGTCCTGAGCGGGATCGCAACGGACATATGCGTCCTGTTCACGGCGGCGGACGCCCATATGCGCGAATATGACCTTTGGGTGCCGCAGGATGCTGTCGCTGCGGAAAGCGAAGAACGCGGGCGGTGGGCTTTGGAGATCATGGCACAAAGCATGGGCGCGCAGACGTCAGCCACTTCCGACCTCACGATCGACGAATGGCTCCATAGCTTAGAGCGCTAAAACTGGCCCTGCTCCGAACCGGATTGTTTCCCACGCGTTGCTATGGGCGATAATAAGGATTGGGAGGCGTCGATGCGGTGGCTGAAGGATAACGGCCTGACGATTGCGCTCCTTTCCCTCTTTGCGATCTGCATCGTTGGGCAATGGATTTCAGGATGGCATGTCGCATTGGAGGATGCCCGAAGGCATGAGCAGCCCGGTCTGTCCCTATTTGCCTATGCCGCCAGTCCGCAATTCCTATCCTCGGTCTTTGAAAACTGGGAGAGCGAGTTTCTGCAAATGGCAGCCTATGTGGTCCTCACCGCCCTCCTGATCCAGCGCGGTTCGGCTGAATCCAAGGACCTTGCCGATCCCGATCGCGACGAACATCTGGAGCGTCAGGCCTATCAGCCTGGCGCCCCGACTATCTTGCGCAAAGGCCCAGTCTGGCGCGCCCTGTACGCGCGATCCCTCGGCCTGGCGCTCGCGCTACTGTTTGTTGCCTCCTTCGTCATGCATTGGCTGCACAGTGCGCGCGCTGCGGCCGAAGAGGCGCTGGAGCATGGCGAGGCACCGCTATCTGTCCTGGCTTATCTCGGCGACGCGCAGCTATGGTTCGAGTCTTTTCAGAACTGGCAAAGCGAGTTCCTTTCGACCGCGGTGCTGGTTGTCCTTTCGATATTCCTGCGCCAGCGCGAATCCCCTGAATCCAAGGCTGTCGCAGCACCCAACAAACAGACGGGCGAGTAAGGGGAACGGTCGCACCGTCCTGCGGATTCAAGAAGTCTTGATCGGAGCGGACATGGCAAAAGCTTCAAAAGCAAAGGCGGCATCGACAGAGGCAGAAAAGCGTCTGGCAAAGTATCGTGAAAAGCGCGATTTCTCGCGAACCGCTGAGCCAGCAGGAGCATCCACGCCGGCCGCGGGCAACGGATTTGTCGTCCAGAAGCATGCCGCGAGCCGCCTTCACTATGATTTCCGCCTCGAACTGGACGGGACGCTGATCAGCTGGGCGGTGACACGGGGACCAAGCCCTAACCCTGACGACAAGCGCCTTGCAGTCCGCACGGAAGATCATCCCCTCGACTATGCGCGTTTTGAGGGTACGATCCCAAAAGGGGAATATGGCGGCGGCACCGTGATGCTGTGGGATAACGGCACCTGGGAACCGGTCCCGGGCAAGGATCCGAACAAGACGTTGGCCGAGGGCCACCTCCATTTCACCTTGCACGGACGCCGAATGCAAGGCGAGTGGATCATGTTTCGTCTCAAACCGCGCGGACGCGAAAAGGGCGAAAATTGGATTCTGCGCAAGATCGAGGATGAGTTCGCGGGTGGCTCGGATGATCTTATCGGGCTGCATCTCACGAGTGTGGACAGTGGCCGCACGATGGAGGAGATTGCCGAAGGCAAACCGATCGCGAAACGAAAAGCGAACGCCAGATCGAAGGCAAAAAAGCCATCGAAGGGTGCCGTCGCGGCGAGCCGACGCAAAAAGAAGGGCAAGCTGCCGCCCTTCCAACCAGTCCAGCTTGCAGCTCTCGTCGATCATGTGCCGTCAGGCGACCGCTGGCTGCACGAGCTTAAATATGACGGCTACCGAACCCTCATCGCCGTCGGCGGCGGCGAAGGTCGCGCCTATACCCGATCGGGGCTCGACTGGTCGGATCGCTTTGCGGGTCTGATCGCCGAGGCAACCCTCCTCAATGTCGATAGCGCACTGATCGACGGAGAAGCGGTGGTGACGCTGGCCGATGGTCGCACCAGCTTCCAAGCGCTGCAGGCTGCGCTCAAGGATCATTCTGGCGCGATCGACTATTTTGCCTTCGATCTGCTGGAACTGAACGGCGACGATTTAACCGGTTTGCCGCTGATCGACCGCAAGGAAAAACTCGTCGCGCTCCTGACCGGGCAAAAGGGCCGCCTTCGCTATTCCGACCATATCATTGGCAATGGAGAGATACTGCTGACCAGCTTCTGCGATGCTGGATTGGAGGGGGTGATTTCGAAGCGTGTGGATGCGCGGTACAGCGGCTCGCGCAGCGGCAGCTGGGTGAAGACCAAGTGCATACGTCGGCAGGAATTCGTGATTGTTGGCTGGACGCCCTCGGACAAACAACGCGGATTCCGCTCGCTGCTCCTCGGCGTCAACGAGGACGGCCAGCTTCGCTATGCCGGGAAAGTGGGCACCGGGTTCACTAGCGAGGAGATCGAGCGCCTATTGGAAATCATGGCCCCGCTCGCGCGAAAGGAGCCAACTGTCGCGGCCCCGCGCGTCGCCGTGCGCGGGGCGCGCTGGATCGAGCCGAAGCTGGTGGCGGAAATCGCGTATTTGGAGTTCACCGATGAAGGCGTCTTGCGACATCCCAGCTATCTGGGGCTGCGCGAGGACAAGAAGCCGGAAGCTGTGGTGATCGAGAAGGAAGCAGCGGTTTACGTGGCCACCGCTGCGCCCGCCAGCACGGTGAACATCAGTAACCGCGAACGGGTGATCTTTCCCGAAGGCAAGCTTACCAAAGGACAGCTGGCGGATTATTACGAAACGGTCGCGCCGATCATGCTGCCATGGGCCGGGAGCCGCCCGATCAGCCTCGTTAGGTGTCCGCAAGGCCGGGCGAAGAAATGCTTTTTCCAGAAGCACGATGCCGGTAGCTTTGGCGATGCAGTAAAACAGGTGGGAATCCGGGAGAAGGATGGGCATCAGGAAGCCTATCTCTTCGTTGATACGCCCACTGGCCTGCTTACCTGCGTACAGATGGGCACCATCGAATTCCATGGCTGGGGCGCGCGTATCGAGGATGTCGAGAAAGCGGACAGGCTGGTTTTCGACCTCGATCCTGATGAGGGCCTTGGTTTCAAGGATGTCGTGTCGGCCGCCTTCCATGTGCGTGATCTTTTGGCCGAAATGAGCCTTACGACGTTCCCGATGGTGACCGGCGGGAAAGGCGTTCACGTAATTGCGCCGCTCACGCCATCGGCGGAGTGGCCAGTGGTGAAAGACTTTGCCCACCGCTTTGCCATGGCGCTGGAGCAGTCGGAGCCAGCCCGTTTCACCGCCGCCCTTTCAAAGGCCAAACGGACAGGACGGATCTTCATCGACTATCTGCGAAACCAGCGCGGCGCGACCGCCGTCATGCCCTATAGCGCGCGCAACCGCGAACACGCCCCGATTGCGGTCCCGGTAACCTGGGACGAACTGCGCAATCTGGATAAGCCGTCACGCTGGCATATCGGCGATGGTGCCGAAATGCTGAAGCGGGCATCCTCGAAAAATCTCGCGCTGTGGGGGCGGGCAGATCAATTGCTCCCGGATCTTTAATCTCACCGAGCAAGGCAAAAGAAAAGGCCAGCGAAGACGGCCTGAAGTCTGGAAGAGGATGCCTGAAACGCTTTGCCATATTGCGCCTGCGAAGGCGTTTGTTCAAGCGGGAACGCCTTGATTATGGAAACGCACCGACCTCATCGGTGATATCGGCGAACGGTTTTCAATACGGAATGGCGTGACGCATGTGCGCGTATGAATTGCCTCGGCATGGAACCGGAGGGGCCACAAGCTCTTTGATTCTTGCCTTCCCGCCTGTGAAAGGCGGGCGAAATCCAAAGGACAGGAGCGCTCATGACCGACCGCCTTGCAATGCAAGATCCGCGCACACAATATCCGCAGCCTCCCTTCCCGGAGCAGCCGCAAACAGCGCCGGGTGTAGCCGCGGAGATGGACCCCAAGCCCGACCATGGCGAGGAAAGCTATGTTGGTGCAGGCAAGCTCAAGGGGAGAAAAGCTCTCATCACGGGCGGAGATTCCGGTATCGGGCGAGCTGCGGCGATCGCCTACGCCCGCGAAGGCGCGGATGTCGCCATTGCATACCTGCCCGACGAGGAGAAGGACGCGCGAGAAGTCATTGCCCTCATCGAAGCAGAAGGACGCAAAGCCGTGGCATTGCCAGGCGACATTGCTGAGGAGTCCTGGAGCAAGCAGCTTGTCGAAAACGCGGTGAGCGAGCTTGGGGGCCTGGACATCCTGGTCATCAACGCGGGCCGCCAGCAATTTCGCGAGAGCGTCGAGGAGGTCAGCTCAGAGGATTTTGACAAGACCCTTAAGACCAACCTCTATGCGCTGCACTGGATTACGCAGGCGGCGGTGCCGCATCTCCCCGCCGGCTCGTCGGTCATAACCACGGCTTCGGTGCAGGCTTACGAGCCTTCCGATATCCTCTTGGACTATGCCACGACCAAGGCAGGCATCGTTGCCTATACAAAGGCTCTCGCAAAGCAACTCATCCAGAAAGGCATCCGAGCCAATGTCGTGGCTCCCGGCCCGTTCTGGACCGTTCTCCAGCCAAGCGGTGGACAGCCCCAGGAGAAGGTCGCCAGATTTGGCGAGCAAAGTCAGTTTGGTCGCCCCGGACAGCCGGTTGAAATTGCGCCGGTCTATGTACTGCTCGCATCCCAGGAAGGCAGTTACATAACCGGTGAAGTGTATGGCGTTTCTGGTGGCGCCGGCATCGCTTGAATTGATGGCGGCTCGGCGCAACGCTGCGCCGCCAGATGCACATCCGGTGTGTCCGACTTTAGACCACGCCCATATTGCACATTGAGCAGCGTCGGGGCAGGCGCTTCGGCTATTACTTCCGGAGCGCAAGGTCTGATAAGCCATGGTATCCGGGCACCAACAATAGTTCTGCGTGTTTAATGTTTCGAATTGCGACGGAGGACACCATGACCCCGAATGTTCGATTCTTTCTGGCACTGCCATTTTTAGCCCTGGCGGTGCTGCTATCGATCCCCAGTACGTTATGCATGTACACCGCCGCCTTCATCGAGGGGCAGGATTGAAACGAACCATCTCGGCTCTATAGTAAGGGCTTGCGAGGATGCCGGGCCTATAGTTTATGGCTACTGCAACGTGTTAGCTCGGGGCCTAAAGGATAAAAAAATGCCCCAAGAGCCAAGATCGACTCTCGAGGCAAAAGTTAAAAAGGGCTAGAATCGCCCTTCGGATCGCACGTGACAAATGTCACACATCTGATATTTGTGCACTGCAAAAAATAAATTGCTCGGAAAAAGGTACCCTATCATCATTGGGGATTTTTTATCTACCGCATCTTATTGCGCGCGCTGATTGCAGCGACTATCCAGGAGAGGCGCTACGGCAGAAGTCCGTGAAGACGCTCACTGAAACTGGGTCGTTGTCGAGAAACGCGATAATATGGGGCGCACGCTAGCGATCAGGGGGTCTAATCGTGGTGGCGTTGGTTCCATTACTGTTCGCCACCGGCTTCTGGAAAGCCGACGTCTCCGATGGCGACATGACCGGAAGTCGGGCGTCCGCGTTCCGCGCAAACTCCTAACGCACGTTTCACCGCTGGACGGGGAGCATGTCAGCCTCATCGGCGAATATCTCTGGCCAAATCCTCAGCGTAGGATTTCGCACCCTCCCGCAAACGCCCACATCGCCGGCAAGGCGCGCGCGGGCGGCCTCGGCGAGTTTGGGAAATGCGGTCGAAAGGTTGGTGTGGATGGTCTCGAACACGGGGGTCGCGAAGTGGCCGTTGGCGCCGGGGCGTGTCGTCAGCAGCGCGCCGATCGTCACCTCGTCGAGTTCGGGCCTCGGAATGGTGGCGACATTTCCGTCATATTCGAGGGGCACGCAATCGCAGCCTCGATCCAGGAGCGAAGCCCGTCTTCCGTGGATCGCGATGATGCCGATGCGGTAGGCGTCGATCTCGAAGCGATTGACCCGCTCGAAATCTGAGGTCTGGCTAAGCTGGGCGCAATGGGCGTTCGCGGGCGCTGCGCCAATGTTGATGGTGTAGGACAAGGGAACCTCCGTCGATCCTCCATGGATCGCCCGTCCCCTTCCCCCTTCTCTCTATGGGTTATGGATGTCCTTAGGGGGGCAGCGGTAAATGCCACTTCGGTGGCCAACGGTCAGCACAAGCACGACAAGCCTGCCATCCTCGATCTCGCAGACAATCCGGTAGTCGCCAACGCGGTAGCGCCAGCGACCTGCCAAGGGCCCGGACAGTGGCTTTCCTGACGCGCGGGGATCTTCACCGGCTGCAACCCGCTCGCGCGGGAACGTAATGATCCGCTTTGCGGTCTGGCAATCGAGTTTGGAAAGGGACTTTTCGGCGCTGGATGACA
>NZ_ALVC01000075.1:0-17908 GCF_000293195.2 Sphingomonas sp. LH128 | reverse complement strand
TCATGCCCTTCGTCACCGACCAGTACGAAGCCGGTGTGAAGTATGATCTCGGCACATTCACCGTCACCGCTGACGTGTTCCAGATCGCGGTGCCCAGCGCCGTCGAAGTGGCCAGCACCACCGGCGGTTCGCCGACGCTCGAATACGACGGCCTGCAGCGCAATCGCGGCATCGAGCTGAACCTGTTCGGCCAGCCCTTCGACCACCTGCGGCTGCTCGGCGGCGTGATGTACCTCGACGCGGAGATGACGAAGACCGAGGGCGGGCTCAACGACGGACGCCGCGCACGCGGTTCGCCGGAGTTCAACGCCAACCTCGGCGCCGAATGGGACGTGGCGATGGTGCCGGGCCTGACCGTGACCGGCCGCGTCGTCTACACCAGCCGCGAGTACATCGACCTCACGACCACCAACGCGCGCAGCATCCCGGCCTGGACCCGCGTAGATGCCGGTATCCGCTATGCCTTCGAGGCGGCAGGTCGCCCGATGCAGTTCCGCCTGACCGCCGACAACCTGTTCGACCGCAACTACTGGGCGGCGGCATCGCGCGGGGTGCTGACGATGGGTGCGCCGCGCTCGATCCGCGCGTCGCTCGCCATCGATTTCTGATCGGGGCGATGGCCTATCGCCAATCCGGGGCGGACCGTTTGCGCGGACTGTCGATCACGCTCCTCCTGCACGTTTGTGCGGGGGGAGCGTTGCTCATCGGCTGGTCTTTCGCGGCGGCCCCGCCGCCGCTGCGTGCTCCGCTGACGGTGATCGATCTTGCCGCGCCTGCATCCCCGCCGCAGCCCGAGCAGGAAACGCCCAAGGATGCCCCGGAGCCGGTGGAGCAGCAGGACCCGGTGCTGCCCGTGCCCCAGCGGATCGAGGTGCCGCAGGCGGCGATCGCCCTGGCGCCATCCTCGCCAGCGGCGCGCCCCGTCGATGCACCGCAACCCCGCCCCGAACAGGCGGAGGCTGCAGCGCCCAAGGCGATCGAGGCGCCGCCCGCCGTCACCGTATCCTCCAACGCGCCCGACAGCTGGGAGGGCCGCGTCCTCGCCCGGCTTGCCAGCCGCAAGCGCTACCCGGCGACAGCCCGCGCGCGGCGCGAGCAGGGCGTTGGGTGGGTGCGCATCACCATGGACCGCCGGGGCCGTGTGCTTGCGGTGGCATTGGCACAAGTATCGGGCAGTTCGGCGCTCGACCGCGAGGCCCTTGCGCTGCCGCACCGTGCGGACCCGCTGCCCAAGCCGCCGAAGGAGCGCGGCGGAGAGACCCTGGACCTCGTGGTCCCCGTCGAGTTCATGCTGCCGCGTTGAAGCTCACAGCGCCTGCAGGAATGCGACCAGCGCCTCACGCTCCTCGCGCATAAGATTGCGGGGTTTGAGCAGGGGGTCGGCCTGTGGCGGCGGCGCGGCCTCGCCGGGCGCCTGCACCGCGTCGTTGGGACCGCCGCCGCCGGAATAGAACATCACGACCGGCTCGAGAAACGGGAAGAAGCCGTTGTGCATGTAGGGCCGCGTATGGATCAGTCCGCGCAGCGTCGGCGTGCGGAACGCGCCGACGTCCTCGGGACGCCCTGTGACATTCCAGCGCCCCAGGTCCTGGCGCTCGGTGCCGTAGAAACTCAGCCCCAGATTATGGAACCGGTTGTCAGTCAGCAGCGGGCCGCTGTGGCAGTTCGCGCAGCCCGCCTTGGTGCGGAACAGGTGAAGCCCCCGCAACTGCTGGTCGCTGAGCGCCGAAACCCCTTGCGTGAACACGCGGTCCCAGCGATTGCGCGGCGGGGTCAGGCTGCGTTCGTAGGCGGCGATCATTCCGGCAATGTCGCTGAACCCGATCCGGCGAGTCCCGATCAGTGCGGCAAAGGCGCTGCGATAGCTTGCCTCGCGATTGATCCATCGCTCGATCCGCTTGCGGCTTCCAGCCATTTCGAGAGGATCGGAGAGCGGTCCCAAGACCTGGCCTTCAAGGGTCGCCTCCCTCCCGTCCCAGAACAGTCCATGAGTCCATGCGGCGGCAATGAGCGATGATGCGTTCCTCCGCCCGCGCTTGCGATCATGCCCGAAGGAGGTGCGCAGGCCATCGGTGAAACCAAGCTCTGCATTGTGGCAGGATGCGCAGGCGATCTGCCGCGATCCGGAAAGCCTCGGCTCTTCGAACAGTCTCTGCCCAAGCGCTATTTCTTCGGGGACCTGAGGCGTAGGCAGGGATGGGACCGGACCGAACTCGGCGAAATGCGCTCCCGGCTCAAGCCAGGGCCGCGGCCAGCTATCAGGCTGCCCGGCATAGAGCGCCCGCAATGTTGCCACTTCGCCATCGCCCGGGTCGGCCCGCGATCCGGGCGATGGCGAAGCAAGGGCCAGGGCAATCGCTGACATCGCAAGCATCAAGGAACCAATTGGGGAAGTCACGGAGCACTCTCGCGATGAACGGTTCATCGAAGACGAATGGGCGCCCCGGTTTTTTCATGTCGGCTGAGACTTCAAAAAGCGACGCGCAGTCGCTATCGAGCGCGCAGCGCAGGCAGTCGAAAGCAACAATGCAGGAATCGCCGTGACGGCGATCGCGTTCAGCAGACGTCCACCAAGCAGCAGGTCCGACAACGCGCCCGCAGCCAGGGGACCGATCGCGCAGAACACCGATACCACGAAGCTCCAGATGGCAAAGCTGCGCGCGCGTAGCGTGGCCGGGGTCAGATCCTGCAACATGGTCGGAACCAGGGCGTTCGCGGTGCAGGTGACGAAAAGGAACAACGCCACCACCCACAGCGCCGCGTCCACGCTGTCTATCACGATCAACAAAGCGGAGCACGGCACCGCGCACAAGGCACCCGCGCCCATGATCAACGGACGCGCCGCCAGACCGAAACGGCTCCGCAGCGTCCGGTCGAGCAGACCCGCCACCGGCAGGCAACCGATCGAGGTCACGAGCGTGACCACCCCCATGGCATGGCCGACCTTGCCGAGGTCCGCATCGAAGCGTCGCTCCAGCGCCAGCGCAATCAGCGGATTGAGCGCTTGCACCGCGATCATCAGGCTTCCCGCAACGCCGACGAACAAACCCACGGCCTGCCACCGCTCACGCAGAAAGGGTCCGAGCGCGGCCGACCTCCCTCCTGGGTCCGACGGCGCGATCTGGCGCGCCGGGTCGTGAGTCAGAAGGCCGAGGGCAAAGAGCGGGGCACCGGCGAAAGACAACAGCAGCAGCGCCTTGCGCCACGGCTCCATGGCCAGGGGTATCGTTTGTCGGGCCATCTGGACGATCACCTCGCCGAAATAGAAGCCGGCGCTCGCTCCGGCAGCCATCAGCGCAGCGAAGCACAGATTGGCCGTCACGCGATGCCGATCCGGCGCGATGTCGGGGATCATCGAGTACACGATCGGTATCATCGCGAACTCGGTTACGCCCGAAGCCGCGCGGCCTACGAAGAACAGCGGAAAATCGGGCGCCAGTGCGCTCAGGGCCATCAGGCAAGTCCAGCCCGCGATCAGGCCGAGCAGCACTTTCTTGCGTGACAGGCGATCCGCCAGCCTGGCCAGCGGTACGGCGACCGCACTGCCGACAAGGACACCGGCAAGGCCCTGAAGCGCCCCGATCGTCGCATCCCCGACCTGGAAACTGTCTTGGATCGCCGAGAGCAGGATCGACTGAAGGCCCCGGTCGCTCATCTGGACACCCGCCGTCATGCCGAGAAAGGCGACGGTGAACAAGCCGCCGGAAGTCCATGTCGCCGGTCCATCGGCGCTATCGGCCTCGTACTCCGGCAGTGCCAGCGCCATTCCGTCTCGCCCCACGATATCGAGCACACGTCGCTGCGGACGCGGCGAACGGACAAGCAGTCGCATCTGGAAAGCAGCACTGCAAGTGATTCGCACTAGCCATTCTTAGGCGATGCCCGGACAGTGCGAGGTCCTTGTCCGGGTTTGCATATCCTATCGCCAATGACGCTGTTAGCGGTCAGGTCATCAGGATCGAACACGCATTCTGCCAAATTATTGCATTTGCGAATCATTATATATAACGGTTTACATGCGCGGTATCCGCGCGATCTCAGCCCTACGAGCCTACGCGCCGGCACGCCGTCGGCCATCCCGCTCGAACCGGAAAGAAATGACCCGCCATGAGCTCTCTCGACGAAACCATGAAGCAATTCCTTGCCGTCCAGCTGCCGATCCAGTCCACGGTGAGCAAGGAAGGCCTCCCTGATATCGGCCCCAAGCGCTCGCTTCGCGTTTATGACGACAAGACGCTTATCTATAACGAAAACACCGGTGGCCAGACGCTGCAGAACATCCTCGACGGATCGAAGATGGCCGTCGCGGTGATCGATCGCGATGCGCTCGACGGCTATCGTTTCATCGGACGGCCCGAAGTCTTTTCCGAGGGCGATGCCTTCGATAACGCCGTCGCTTTCGCTGACACGGCCGGGATGAAGACGCCGAAATTCGCCGTGCTCATCCATATCGAGGACATCTTCACGCTCCGCTCCGGCCCGACCGCGGGAACCAGGCTGGCGGCCTGATACGGCTGGATACCGATCCGGCGCCCAGGCGTCGGATCGGTATCGGTCCATTGAAGCGACCGTGCCTTCACCCCGTTCTCAATACCGGGGAGATGACGGGTCCATGGCGCGAAGCGCAGCGCTGCGCACCTCCATCACCTGAGCGACAACTGCATCGCTCGACCAACCGGCGCGGGGCAATACGGACGTCAGGCTCCGTACTGCGCCTTTCAGGTGAACAAGGCACTGTCGGCGGAAATCCGGCGGACTTTCCATGTCGTCGACCACTTCCACGAGTCGCCGCGACAGCCCGGCGATCGCTTTGCCCGCATCCTCGCACCGGCCCAGGACGATCCAGTTTTCGGCAGCATTGGTGGTCGCGACTACCAGCATCGGCGCCGGATCGAAGCGCATCACACCGCCCGCCTGCGCAATCTCGAACAGGCGGTTCGCTTCGTAAAGCGCCGCTCCGTACAGGCGATCCGCTTCATCCCAGCGGCGTTTGGCGAATGCCATGTTGGCAAAGCGGTTCAGCCGCTTCCAATGCCGGTCGTCCAGAGGCCG
This sequence comes from Sphingomonas sp. LH128, assembly GCF_000293195.2. Classification (NCBI taxonomy): domain Bacteria; kingdom Pseudomonadati; phylum Pseudomonadota; class Alphaproteobacteria; order Sphingomonadales; family Sphingomonadaceae; genus Sphingomonas; species Sphingomonas sp. LH128. The sequence continues at coordinate 12,856 of NZ_ALVC01000075.1, read as the reverse complement.
ATCGCCGGGCTGATACACAGGGCTTCCTTTTTCACTTGCATATGCGACTGCTTCGCATTAGCTTTTATTTCGCGGCTTGCCTCTCTCGTCAAGCCTCAAGCCCGGAGGAATGCTTGTCATGGGGCATTCCTCTCATCCTGTGACCCTTGGCCGGAGCGGCTCCTTGCCTTGCTCGCTCCGGCCACCTTTTTGTCGCGGACATGAAAATCCACCCGGCACAGCAGAAAACGGCGCCCGGTGGTGAATTATGCGATCTTTCGATGCAGCCCTCAGGCGGCCGCGATCTCCACCAGATCGGCGCCATATTCGACGAGGTCGTTGGCCGCCGCGTGCACCGCGCTGACCACGCCGGCGGCAGTGCTGACCACCTCGGTCTTGCGTCCCAGCACGTCGAGGCGGGCGAGCACGTCGCCGACCTGCACCGCGTCTCCGGCCGCGCAGCACGGCTCGAACAGGCCGAGGTGCGGTGCCTGCGCGACGCCCGCGATCGTGGCCGCAGTGACGGCCTCCGCCGCGCCGGCCTCCAGCGCCAGCAGCGGGTTCGCGCCGCCCTCCGGCCGGGCGAGGAACAGCGACCAGTCGGCCGAGCGGAAGTACAAGTCCTTCAGCGGCGAGCGCTCGAACTGCAGCAGCATCGCGCGGATATCGTGAATGGGCGAGGTCATCGGCTCAGTCCTCCAGTGCGACCAGAAGGGCCGGGAGCACCGGCTCGGTTATCATGCGCGTAATCCCCGCACGCCGGGCGATGCGCGCGATCTCGGCATTAGCGAGGCCGCTGCCGCGCGCCGCGGCGTGGCCCGCCAGCGCGCTCGCCAGCTCTTCGTAGGTGCCTTCGGCCAGCAGCAGATCGACGTCCACCGCATCGGCCGAGGCGGCGTCCTCAGGGCGCAGCACTTCGATCGGGCAGCGCTCACGCGCCCAGCCGATAAGGCGGGAGAGGCGCTCGTCCTCGTCCTCGCGCGGCACTTGCGTCGCGAGCGCGCCCGCGAAGACCTTGCCGCTGGCGCCGTCCACGGTGACAACCTGCCCCGCCAGCACCAGGGCGCCGCTGCCGGTGCCGACCACGCAAGGGCGCCCCAGCGCCCGGCTGACGACGGCGGCATGGGAGGTGGAGCCGCCCTGCTCGGTCACGACGGCGCGTGCGGCGATCATGCCGTGGACATCGTCGGGACTGGTGGTGGCGCGCACCAGGATCACCGCTTCCCCGGCGGCGGCGCGGCGTTCGGCCTCGTCGGAATCGGCCACCAGCACGCCGGTGGCGACGCCGGGGCATGCGCCCTCGCCTTGCGCCACCACCTGTGCGCCCTCGGCGGCGTGGGGGGCGAGGCGCGGCAGCAGCAGCGTCGAGACCTGCTCGGCGCTGACGCGGGAGAGCGCGGTGGCGGCGTCGATCCGCCCCTCGCCCACCATGTCCACCGCGATCCGCACCGCAGCCTCCGGCGCGCGCTTGGCCGAGCGGGATTGCAGCAGGTACAGCCTCCCCGACTGCACGGTGAACTCGATGTCCTGCACGTCGCCGTTCTCGCGCTCCAGCATGGCGCTGGCGGCAAGCAGCGCGGTGTGCGCCTCGGGCACATGCGCCTGCATCGCGCCCAGCGAAAGCGGGGTGAACTTGCCCGAAACCACGTCCTCACCCTGCGCGCGCGGCAGGTATTCGCCATAAGGCGCAGGGTCGCCCTGCAGCGGATTGCGGCTGAACAGGACGCCGGTGCCGCTCAGGTCATCGAGGTTGCCGAAGACCATCGCCTGCACCGTCACCGCCGTGCCCATGTCGTGCGGGATGCCGTTGTGCTCGCGGTAGCGGCGGGCGCGGCGGGTGTTCCAGCTGTCGAACACCGCCCGCACCGCGCCGAGAAGCTGGTCGTGCACCGCGCCCGGAACCTCGCCGATCGCCGCGCGCCACTGCGCCGGGCTTTCGCCCGCTTCCAGCTCGACCGGCTGCTTGAGCACGATCGCGCTGTAGAGTTCGAGGAACCGCCGATGCGTATCGCGGGCGAAGGCGGGCAGGCCCGTCTCGCCCGCCAGCGCCGCTTCGCCGTCATCGTCGATGCCAAGGTTGAGCACGGTGTCCATCATGCCCGGCATCGAGATCGCCGCGCCGGATCGGATCGAGAGCAGCAGCCGCTTGTCGCCCTCGCCGAAGCTGCGGCCGGTGCGCTGTTGCAGCCAGTCGAGCCCGGCGGCGATCTCCGCCTCCAGCCCCTCGGGCATTTCGCCGCGCTCCAGATAGGCGAGGCACGCCCGGGTGGTGATGACGAAGGCGGGCGGCACGTCGAGGCCGAGCGCGGCCATGCGCGCCACCGACCATGCCTTGCCGCCGATCAGCGCGCGGTCGGGCAGATCGGCACCGTCGAGCAGGAGAGTCCAGTCGGCCATCGTCATTCCTCCCGCTCGCGGCCCATGGTCCGCAGCAGTTCCTCGTGCAGTTCGAACCAGACGGTATGGTAGCTGTCGCGCCGGATATCGCTGACCCATTCGGGGTCGCCGTCCTCGGCCGCTTCCAGCGCGGCGAGCAGCTTGTCGGCGTAGTATTGCAGGCGCGGCAGGCGGCTCGCCAGCTTGGCGAGGATCGGCTCGGCCTGTTCGTGCAAGGCGCCGAGGCGGTCGATCACCGCATCGTCGTGGGCCTTGTCGCTGTGGTCGTTGGCCACCTTGGCGCCACCGATGTCGAGCGTCTGCCAATCGGTGATGATCTGCTTGAGGGTGCGGTTAATCCGCTCGAAACCTTCGTAGGCGCCGACGAACGCCGCATCCTCGCGAACACCTGCAAAGTGGCGCGCATACCGTGCGGTGAGCGCCACGCCCGCCAGCGGCGTCAGCGCATAAGCCCCGCGCGCCTCGATCACGCGGCCGGTGGCGACGGCCTGATCGATCACCGCCTGCGCCGTGGCTTCGGGAAGCCCCGCCAGGTGGGCGATGGCGGGCAGCGGCGCATGGCGCTTGATCGCCGTGGCATGGAGCACGAGGTCGCGCTCGGTCATGGTCGTCGCCATCACGCCGCCTCCCCGATCACCCAGACCCGCGCGACGCGCTCGACGCCTTTTTGATAGTCCTCCGTCGTCTTGGCCGGGGCGGAGACTTCCACCGAGATGCGGTCGCCCTCGCGGATGCCCGCCACCTTGGCGTTCATCAGGCAGGGGATGTTGTACTCGCGCGTCAGGATGCCGAGGTGCGAGCGGACCGAGCCCCCGGCGCAGACCACGCCCGCGAACTGGTCGATGATCGGCGCGGTCAGGGTGCCGCCCGAATCGTCGATGATGGCGATGGCACCGGTGGGGACGCCGCTCGACAGCAGTTCCATGACCCGCTCGTTCGAACGCACGTAAAGCGCCTGGCCGACGATGTCGGTTGGATAACGCACGACGTTGTCGCCAAGGCCCCGCAGGGCCTTGCCGTCATCGTCGGGATCGCCGGTTGGCGCCTCGGGATGCGTGAAACCGGTACTGGCTTCCGAAGCGGTGCCATCGGGCTTGTGCGCGTCGGGCCGCTCGGTGACGGAGACGCGCGCGGACCAGTCGAAGCGATGGCCGCTGGCGAGGATGCGGGCCTCGACGGACTCGATGTCCTCACGCGTGACGAGATCGTCGGCGGCGGTCAGCGCGAAGGCGTCCCAGTCCAGTCCCGATTCGCCGAAACGCGCGCGGATGCGTTCGCGCACAAGGTCCAGCACGGCTTCCACCAGCGGCGTCGCCGGCGGACCTGCGTGCAGCACGTCGTCGATAGGCAATTTAACGGAGCCCACGGTCCCTCCCAATCCTCTTTGTTGCGCACAGGGATGCCGCATGCCGATCACCCTGTCAACATGATTGGATGAAATCGTCGGACGATCTTGACCGCGCACGCAGGCTGTCGTAGCCCTCGCTCGGGAATGATCGGGAGGATATGGATGACTGGAACCCCACCGCGCGTATTGCTCGTCAACGACGACGGCATCGACGCGCCCGGCCTTGTGCTGCTGGAAAAGATCGTGCGCCGGTTCACCGACGACGTATGGGTCGTGGCGCCGGACGACGAGCGTTCGGGCGCGGGGCACTCGTTCTCGACCACGCTGCCTATTCGCGTGAAGCAGCGCGACGAGCGACACTTCGCGGTGAAGGGCACGCCGACCGACTGCGCGCTTCTGGCGATCTACGAACTGATCGAGGGCAAGCGGCCAGACATCCTGATCTCGGGCATCAATCGCGGCCCGAATCTGGCCGAGGACATTACCTATTCCGGCACGGCAGCGGCAGCGATGGAGGGGGCCTTGCTGGGCATTCCGGCGATCGCGCTCAGCCAATGCTTCCGTCCGCCCAACCCGGTGCCCTGGGACAATGCCGAGCGTTTCGCCGGTGACGTGATCGAGAAGCTGCTGCGCTTCGACTGGAAGCCGGGGCTGTTCGTGAACGTCAACTTCCCGGAATGCCCGGCCGACGAAGTGACCGGCATGCGCGTGACCACGCAAGGCCAGCGGCCGCCGGGCGCGTTCATCCCGGAGCGGCGCGTCGATGCGCGGCACTTCCCGTATTACTGGGTGAAGATCGCCCTTCCGGCGGGCGGCCATGCTCCGGGCAACGACCTGCAGGCGATGCTGGACCGGGAGATTTCGATCACGCCGATGCAGCTCGACATGACCGCGCATACGGCGAAGTCGGGGCTGGAGGCTCTGTTTCGGTGAGGAGAGGACGCGGCGGGCCGGGGCACTGTTACGGCGCCCTGGATTGCCGCGGCCATGCGGGCCTCGCAATGACGATAGTAAGGTTGGAACTTCGCGCGTGCTCTCCCTCATTCGTCATTGCGAGCGTAGCGAAGCAATCCAGGACGGTTTGCGCGGCCCTGGATTGCTTCGCTACGCTCGCAATGACGGGGGTAGCACTTAATCCCGCGCGAGGATCGTCACCGCCGACATGCCGTCCTCGACACCGTAGAACCCGCCGGAGTTCTCCGCCACGGCCACGCGCGCGCCTTCGACCTGTCGCTTGCCGGCCTGCCCGCGCAGCTGCGTGACGAGTTCGTGGATCTGCCCCAGCCCGGTCGCCGCCAGCGGATGCCCCTTCGACACCAGCCCACCCGAGACGTTCACCGGAACCCGGCCGCCCAATGCCGTCTCCCCGCGCTCGGCGGCGAGCCCGGCCTCCCCCGGTGGGCACAGGCCGAGCGCTTCGGTCTGGATCATCTCGCCGATGGAACTGGCGTCATGGACTTCGGCCAAATCGACGTCCTGCGGGCCGACGCCGGCGCGCTCGTAGGCCAGCGCCGCGACCTTGCGGGTGACATGGTTCGCATAGTCGTCCGGCGCGCGGTCGCTGCCGGTGTGGTTTTCCGCTGCCAGCACGCGGATCGGCGTGCCCGAGAAGCACTTGGCGAACTCCGCCGAGCAGACGATCGCCGCCGCCGCGCCGTCGCTGATGGGCGCGCACATCGGGTTGGTCAGCGGCCAGGCGACTTGCGGTGCCGCAAGGATTTCCTCGACGCTCATCGCCTCGCGGTACTGCGCCAGCGGGTTGAACTGCGAATGCCAGTGATCCTTCGCCGCCACCGCCGCGATCTGGGCCTGCGTCGATCCGTAAGTGCCCATGTGAAGGCGCGCCTGCGCGGCATAGGCTTCCATCAGCACGTTGGGACTGGCCGCGACCTTATCCGCCGGAACGGGGGCGAGGAGATCGCGGGTGCGCTCGATATAGGCCGCCGCCTCCACCATGTCGCGCGGCTGCTGGAACACGGCGAAGCGCTTGGCGCGGTCGTCGCTGTAGAGCTTCTCCACGCCGACGACGAGCGCCACTTCGGCAAGGCCCGCCTTCACATAGTCGACCGCAAGGTGCAGGCCCACCGTGGAACTGGCGCAGGCCTGCTCGACATGGAACCCGCGCACGCCGGAAATGCCGAGGGGGCGCAGCGCATACTCGCCGGGGATCGACATCTCTCCCGCGAAGAAGCCCTGGATGACGTTGGCATAGACCGCCATGTCGATCGCCGCGCCATCAAGCCCCGCATCCTCCAGCGCCAGCCGCACCGCGGCTTGCGTGAGCTGTTCGTGGCTCTTGTCCAGATGACGGCCGAAAGGCGTCATGCCGACGCCGAGGATCACCACGTCGCGCATCAGATCGCCCTTCCCGCCGCCTGCCAGTGGCGCTTGCGCAGTTCGGCGCGCAGCACCTTGCCCGCGTTGGAGCGCGGCAGCGCGGCCATCACTTCCACCCGCTTGGGCGTCTTGACCGGGCCGAGCCGCTCGCGTGCTTCCGCCAGCAGCCTCTCGAGATCGATGGTGCAGCCGCCGCGCGGTTCGACGATGGCGACGACGGCCTCGCCCCACTTGTCGTCGGGGACGCCGATCACGGCGCAGTCCTGCACTTGCGGATCGGCCATCAGCGCCTGCTCCACTTCGGCGGGGTAGACGTTGAAGCCGCCCGAGATGATCATGTCCTTCTTGCGGTCCACCACGTAGAACCAGCCCTGCTCGTCACGCACACCAATGTCTCCGGTATGGTGCCAGCCATGGGCGGAGACTTCGGCGGTCGCCTGAGGGTTCTTGTAGTAGCCCTGCATCACCAGCGGCCCGCGCACGACGATCTCGCCACGCTCTCCGGGGCCGAGGATGCGACCGTCGTCATCCATGATTTCGACGATGGAGAGCAGGTTCGCGCGTCCGCAGGAACCGGAGTGTGCGAGGTTGCCGGCATCGTCCAGATGTTCATGCGGCGGCATCGCGGTGACGCACATCGGCGCTTCCGTCTGCCCGAAGCTGGCGTTCATCACCGGGCCGAAAAGCGCGATGGCCTCCTTCAGCCGGTCGAGCGACATCGGCGCCCCGGCATAGGAGATGTATTCGAGGCTGGAGAAATCGGCGGTCTGCGCGGACGGCTCCGCCAGCAGCATATAGATCGCGGTGGGGGGCAGGAACATGTAGGTGACGCGGTGGCGCGCGATAGCCGCCACCACTTCGGCCGCATCGAAGCGCGGCAGCACCACCACCGTCCCGCCCAGCGCCATGCTGGCCAGCGCCAGCGGCCCCGCCGCATGCGTCATCGGCGCGGCAACGAGGTTCACCGGCGGACGCTTCATCGGCATCGAGGCGACGAGGCTGGACACCAGCGCCTGCCAGTTGCCGTTCGACAGCATCACCCCCTTGGAGCGCCCGGTGGTGCCGCCGGTATTGGCGAGGAAGCCAAGCTCCTCCGCCGCGCCCGAACGGCGCTGGGGCACGGGTTCGTCGCTCTCTACCAGCATGTCGCCAAGGAAGCGGTCGGCCTCCGCAAACGCGCGATTGAGCGCGATGAAGCGGCGGATGTTGGGGCAGGCCTCGCGGAAATGCGCGACCCGGTCCGCCACTTCGGAATGGACGAAAAGCGTGTCCACATCGAGCAGGTCGAGCAGATAGGCGTTCTCGTCCAGCGAGGCGCGGTTGTTGGCCATCACCCAGACGCCGTCGGCGCGCAGGATGCCCAGGATCGCCTCGAAAGCGCGGACGCTGTTGCCGCTCAGCACCGCCGCGTGGCCGCCCGCCGGAAAGCCGTCGGCGATCAGAGCGCGGGCGATGGCATCGCTGCGCGCCTTGACTTCGCCATACGTGCTGACGCGCTCGCCCTCGATCATGCAGGCTTGGTCGGCGCCCATGCGCGCGCCGCGGTCGAAGAAGTCGATCATCCGCATCCGCGCGAAAGTCCCCGCCAAAGCGTTTTCTAATCAGGTCAAATGGCCTGATGACTCGGAAAACGCGTAAAACAAAAACGTAGAGCAGTTTGGCCGACGCAGTCGGCTCGACTGCTCTACTGCCGCATCGAGAGTTCGAGCTGGCTGGAGCGCAGCTGCACCAGCGGCAGGTTCGCCACTTTCATCAGCCGCGCCACCTGGTCCAGTTCGGGCGAGGACAGCGTCGGATAGTCCCGGCGCGGGGCGCCCGAAAGGCGCATGCGGTCGATGTCGGCGGACGGCACCAGCGCGCGCAGCAGCAGTTCGTCGTCATCCCCGCCGGTGCCGTGGCGGCGATGCAGTTCCTCGCGGTCGGGCTGTTCGGGCGGGCTGGCGAGGATTTCCTTGGCGCGCGGTTTCGACAGGATGCGGTCCAGCACGTCGGCGTCGATCGGCGCGACGGGCTCGCCATAGAAGCCGGCGGCGTACTGGATCACTTCGTCCGGCACCACCGAGTAGCGGTTGCCCGTCACGATGTTGAGCACCGCCAGCGTGCCGACCAACTGCGCGAACGGCGTCGCCATGCCGGGATAGCCCAGCTCGCGGCGCACGCGCGCGACTTCCTCCAGCACGTCGGGCAGGCGACCCAGCATGTTCTGCTGCACCAGCTGCGCGCGCAGGGTGCCCATCATGCCGCCCGGGATCTGGTGCTTGAGCGAGGTGACGTCGTACTCGAAATGCTGGTTCACCAGGAACCCGGCCGCTTTGCCGACCTTCTCGAAGTGATCGGCCACCGGCTTGAACAGGGAGGTATCGAGGTTGTGGGTATGGCCCAGCATCTCAACATTGCGGGCCATGATCTCGACCGAGGGGATCGAGGGGCCGTTGGCCATCGGGCGCACGGCGGTGTGGATCGTCGTCACCCCGAATTCGATCGCGTCGATATAGGACTTGGCCGACTGGCCGAGCATGTTGTTGGCGTGCATCTCGATCGGCTTGCCGCGCGCCTTGGCCTTGATCGCGGGGACCAGCGTGGAAATCCGGTCTCGATCGAGCACGCCGCCGGTGTCGTAGAGCAGCAGGCTGTCCACCTCGTCCAGCGCCGAGAGCTTGTCCGCCTTGTCCGCGTAATAGGCATCGTCGTGGACCGGGGAGAGCGTGAACAGCATCGTGCCCGCCACCTGGCACTGGTGCCGCTTGGCGATGCGGGCGAGGCGGTGCATCTTGTCGATGTTGAACAGCACGTCATAGAGCCAGAAGCTGCGGATGCCGTGGGCGCACAGGCGATCGACCCAGATGTCCATGAGCGCATCGGGCGTGAAGCCGAAAGTCACCGACCCGTTGGAGCGGCACCCGGCGCGCAAGGGCGTGTCCGGCATCGCCTTCACCAGCAGGTCGAGGCCCGCCCAGGGGTCTTCCTGACAATGCCGGATCAGCACTTCGAACAGCGAGGAACCGGCCAGGCTGATGATCTGGTAGCCGGTCCTGTCGATCAGCGGTGCCACCGGCAGGGCCATGCCCGCCTGCATGCGCATGCCCCACAGGCTCTGCTGGCCGTCGCGCAGGGTTTCGTCGAGGAACTGGATATGCGCCATGGGGATTACTCCGCTGCCATGCGCTGCGCGGTGAACAGATCCTGTTCCAGCCAGCGTGTGTGGATCCGGTTGGCCCGGAATTGCTCATCGCGAAGGATCTCGCGGTGGAGCGGGATGGTCGTGGGCACGCCTTCGACCTCGAAGGCGTCGAGCGCGCCGATCATGCGGTCGATCGCGGCGTCGCGGGTGTCGGCGTGGACGATCAGCTTGCCGATCATGCTGTCGTAGAATGGCGGGATGCTTGCGCCTTCACGCATGTGGCTGTCGAGGCGGATGCCCTCGCCCTCGGGCGGGCGCCAGCGGGTGACGGTGCCGGGCACCGGCACGAAATCGCGCGCGGTGTCCTCGGCATTGATGCGGCATTCGATGCCGTGGCCGGTGAGCACGACATCCTGCTGGCGCACCGAAAGGCCCTTGCCCGCCGCAACGCGCAACTGTTCTTGCACCAGATCGCGACCCGTCACCATCTCGCTGACCGGGTGCTCCACCTGGATGCGGGCGTTGACCTCGATGAAGTAGATCTCCTCGCGCATCACGTCGTAGAGGAACTCGCACGTCCCGGCGTTGCGGTAGTTGACGCTTTTCGCAAGGTTCACCGCCGCTTCGTGCAGCTGCGCGCGCAAGGCGTCCGGCATCGCCACGCAGGGCGCTTCCTCCACCACCTTCTGATAGCGGCGCTGGACCGAGCAGTCGCGCTCGCCGAAGTGGATCACTTCGCCCTGCCCGTCGCCCATGAGCTGGACTTCCACGTGGCGCGCCTCGGGCACGAAGCGTTCCATGAACAGCGTGCCGTCGTTGAAGGCGGCAAGCGCCTCGGCGCTGGCGCGGTGGTATCCGGCTTCGACTTCGGACGGGCCGTTGACGATGACCATGCCGCGCCCGCCGCCGCCCGCCGCCGCTTTCAGCAGCACGGGATAGCCGATGTCGCCTGCGATCCGGCGGGCATCGGCGGCCGAGGCGATCTCGCCGCTGCCGGGCACCAGCGGCACCCCGGCAGCGGCGGCCATCTCGCGGGCGCGCAGCTTGTCGCCCAGCGCCTCGATCATGTCGGCTTCGGGGCCGACGAAGGTGATGCCGTGCTCCTTGCAGAGCCGCGCCAGTTCGGCGCGTTCGGACAGGAAGCCGTAACCGGGGTGGAGCGCGTCGCAGCCGCTGGCCTTGGCGGCCTGCACCACCAGCCGGGCGTCGAGATAGCTTTTCGCCGCAGGTCCGGGGCCAAGCACCAGCGCTCGGTCGGCCATCTTTGCGGTCACGCTGTCACGGTCGGCATCGGAGACGCCGATCACGGTTTCCAGGTTCAGCCCTTGCGCGGCGCGAAGCACGCGAAGGGCGATTTCCCCCCGGTTGGCGATGAAGAGACGGGACAGGGCCATGGCGCTATTCCGGCCGGATCACGAAAAGCGGCTGCCCGGCCGAAACCAGATCGCCGTCGCTGGCGAGCACTTCCAGAACGGTGCCAGCGGCCCCTGCGCGCACGGCGGTGAACAGCTTCATCACCTCCACCAGACAGACCTCGGTTTCGGCGGAAACATGGCCGCCCACCTCGACATAGTTAGGCGCACCGGGCTTGGGCGCGCGGTAGAAGGTGCCGAGGTATGGCGCGGTCACGAGCACCGCGCCGTCCGGCACCGCAGGCGCTCCCGCCGGTGCCGCCACGGCAGCTGCAGGCGCGGCGGCCTTGGAGGCGGGCGCAGCGCTGGCAACCGGCGCGGCGACCGAGACACGCGGGGCGTCAAGCCCGGAGGCATCCGCATCCTGCGAGAGATAGACCTCCAGTTCGCCGCAGCGGGCGTGCAGTTCGCGCAGGCCCGACTGCTTGAACTCGGCGATCAGCAGTTCCAGTTCGGGCAGCGAGGTTTCGTCAGGGTCTTTGCCGCTCATGCGCGCGCACTCCGAATGGCTTCGACATCGTCACGGCTGAGGCCCACGCCCCGGCCCGCCAACGGCGAGCCCTCCTGTTCAAGCCGGTAAAGCGCCTGAACCTGTGCATCGTCGGGGTGGAACTTGGCCGTGGTGTCGCAGATGAAACGATACTCGGGCGCCATTTGCGCGGGTTGCAGCGCCCTTGCGCGGGCGTTGTACTCGGTCAGCGGCAGGCGACCGGCGGTGGTGGTGTAAAGGTCCTGCTTGGGCGGCAGGTGCGAGACGCCCGGCCCGATCGGCGCCAGCTTGCCGCCCTCGCCCTCCCGCCCCAGTACCGAATAGGGGATCTGCGAGATGTAGCGGACCGGGTTGTTGTTGTGCTGCATCATCGCATAGCGATTGAGCTGCTGGCTCGGCAGTGAGACGAGGCCCACCATCTCGCCGAGGAAATCGCGGCCGAACTCGTCGTTGAACAGGCTGCGGAACCGGTCCGCGCGCGGGTCGATCGTCATCCAGTCGTTCACGTCGTAGACGCCCGCGATATGCGCGATCTCCTTGATGAGCGAGAAGTAGACGAGCGCGCCCGCATCCATCATCTCGTCGCGCGACCAGCCGGCCGTGCGCTTCCACAGTTCGACGGTGGCCTTGCGGATGCGATCCGTCAGATCCTCGAAAGTGGCGGCCAGTTCCTCGGCCGAACCCATGCCGACCGGGATGTAGCCGCCCGACAATGCATCGGACGTATAGAGGCCCACGCCGGTCAGCTTGTCGGCGGTGAATTCGGGGCGGGACTCGAAGCTGCCCCAGTCGTCCATCAGGTAGAACTGGCAGCCGGTGGCCTCCATCGTCACCGTCAGGTTGCTGAAGGGGATGTCGCCCGCCACGCCGTCGAGCCAGGGATAGTCGCCCTCGGCCAGATCGGAGAAGTCGCGGATGATCATCTCACGGTCTTCGGCAAGGCGATAGGGACCGGAATTGTTGAGCGCACAGCGGCTCTCGCACGAGACGAGGAAGCCGTACTGCGACACCGTGGCAAGGAACGCCTGCGCCGCGTGGCCGAGCCGGGCGCCTAATGGGTTTTGGGCCTTGCAAGGCAGCAGTTCGGCATGGAAGCGCTGCACCCGGCGTTCGGGCAAGTGCTGCACGCGCTGGCCGAATTCGCGGGCGTTGAGGTGCCCGTCCTCGCGCTGCTGCGCCAGCTTGAAGCGGCGCCAGAAGTCCATGACATAGGCCACGTCCTCCGCCGCATCCTCGGGCGCGAGCATGCCGAAGTTGATGAGGATTTCGCGGCCCAGCAGGTAGAAGGTCGGCAGCGCCCAGCCCGGCAGGTTGCCCAGCTTGCCGCCGATCAGGCGCGAGCGGTCGCCCACTTCCTCGGCCGGCATCACCGCCTCCACCTTCCGCAGCAATTCCGGGTAGCGGTAGAAGCAGCAGAGGTACGAAAGCAGCATGTACGACGGCACGGGAAACAGCTTCGATTCCTGCACGGTGCGCGTCACACAGAGCCAATAGGTATCATCACCTATGGTCTGGATAGCGTTGTTGGCCTCCAGCAAGCGAACGTAGTCGGTCATCATCCCCTGCCCTTGTCTTTGTTGCGAACCTTGTGGACTACAGCTTCGTGGTCTGTCAATATCGTCCGACGATTTTGATCGATAGAATTTGCCGTTGACGGCCGGACACATCGGGAGAGTACCAGAAATGCCGCAGGGATCGCCGTTCTCCACCACCCCTCGTACTGACTGGACCCGCGAGGAAATCGCGGCGCTGTTCGACCTGCCGTTCACCGA
>NZ_ALVC01000074.1:0-12386 GCF_000293195.2 Sphingomonas sp. LH128 | reverse complement strand
TCAACGAGCAGGATCGCTTGGAGTTTTATGGCAAGATCGTCGGTGCCGCCGTTACCATCATGGGTTAGCAATTCGGCACAATGCAACTGCTCTGCCCAGCCGATAACTTAGCGGAAACGGCAGATCGCGCTGCGAAGCTCACCAGCCAGCTTCTGGCCTTTGCCTGGCGGCAGGCGCTGACGACCGAAGTCTTCGATGCGGCCGTGAAAGTGGGCAGAGTCGCGGACATGCTGCGCACTGTAATGGGGTGGACCTCGTCTTCGATCTGATCGGCGGTTCGTGTGTCGTGGAAGTCGATGTCAGCCAGTTCGAAACAGCCCTCGTCAACATGGCGGATAGTGCCCGCGATGCCATGACCGGCGAAGGGTGCATAACCTAGCTATCGATGCCGCGGGTTCGGTGCCCGCACGGCGCGGGGATGCTGCTGCCAAGGGCGACTTCGTGAGGGTATCGGTCGCAGAGTGAGGCACGGGCATGCCTCCCGAACAACTCGATCCTTAACGAAGCTAATCCGCACTTTAGAGCTCTCTCGTCGCCTTCATTTCGAATTGAGTCCATCAGGTCCGGAGTAGCTTCAAATCCTGTCCTGAAAACACGCACCACTCCGTCGGGGTTAATCACCGCCTTCGACTTGAACCAACCGAACCGTAAAGACGCTTCCTCTTCCCCGGCCATCGCTTTCGACCGAGACGCTGCCGCCATGCAAGGTCACCAGTCGGTGCACGAGAGCAAGACCGATGCCCAGTCCTCCTTGCGCATAGGCGCGATGATCCTCCACTTGCGCGAAAGCCTCGAAAATGCGCGCCTGCATATCTGCCGGTATGCCCATGCCATTGTCCGCCACCTCAATGACTATCTCGCCGCCGATGGTGCGGGCCGACAGCTTGATGGCGCCACCAGGCGGGGTGTACTTAGCCGCGTTTCCGAGCAGATTCGCGACGATCTGGGCAATCCGGGAATAGTCGCCATCGAACCAAACCGGCGCCTCGGGCAGCGCAACGGTCAGATGATGGTTTCCCGCATCCATGTGATGCCGGCTGCTTTCAACTGCGAAGTTCAGGACATCAGACAGTGCAATCCGTTGAATTTTCAGTGTCACCTTCCCTTCTGTAATGCGGGAAACGTCGAGCAGATCTTCCACCAGACGCGCGAGGTGGGACACCGTACGTTCCATTCTGGCATGGATGATACCCGCCTGATCCGCGGAACGCGGGCGGCCAAGAAGGTCCACCGCGCCCATGAGCGCTGCGACCGGGTTGCGCAGTTCGTGGGCAAGTACGGCAAGAAACCGATCCTTCGCGCGATCGGCCTCGCGAAGCGCGGCCGCAGACGCCGCCAGCTCATCGCGCTGGGCCGCTATCTGTTGCCGTTGCCGATGAAGATCGCACAGAACGCGCACCTTTGCTACGCAGACCATGCGGTTCGATCGGTTTGGAGATGAAGTCGACCGCACCTGCCTCGTAACCCTGGAAACGTCGTTGCGTATCAGCTGTGCCCGCCGTCACGAAGATGATAGGAACATGGCGTGTCCGTTCCATGCCACGCATCAGTTCCGCGAGCTCGAAGCCGTTCATCTCGGGCATCTGCACATCGAGAAGCGCCAGCGCGAAGTCATGCGCGAGTAGCAACTCCAGTGCTTCTGGACCTGATCGAGCCTCGAAAACTGTTATATTTTCGTCTGTGAGCAAGGCTTCGAGCGCGGTCAGGTTGGCAGGAAGGTCATCGACAAGGAGGACAGGAACGTGATCACTCATGTTCATGCCGCTTTTCTTCCGGCTTCGAGGAGGCAATCAGCGATCTGCGACAGCGAGAGCACCTGGGCTCTGCCGCAGGCGGCCAGCGCAGCATCGGGCATCGCCCGGGCATAAGCGCTCTGAGGGTCCTGAACATAGACTTGTCCGCCCGCTTCCGCCACCGCCTTAAGGCCCCGCGCACCGTCTTCGTTAGCGCCGGTCAGGATCAGTGCCATCAAGAGGGAGCCATATGCTTCGGCTGCGCTTTCGAACAGGACATCAATCGATGGCCGAGAAAAGAAGACCGGTGCGTCGGTGGACAGCGACAGCGTATGGCTTGAACCTTCGGTCCGTTCGACAAGCAGGTGGTAGTCCGGCGGAGCGAAGTAAATCGTACCCGCCGTAATCGGCTCTTTGTCCTCAGCCTCGCGAACCGCAACCTGGCACTTGACAGCGAAGAGCGCGGCCAGTTCGCTGCGGCGTCCTGGAGGCACGTGGACAACCACGATAATCGGCAGGGCGAAGTCACCGGGCAGCGCAGGCAGGATGCGAAGCAGTGCCTGAATTGCGCCAGCCGAGGCGCCGATCACGATGGCCGCAGAGGCAGAGGCTGTTCTCACGCTTTTCGCCGCTGGTAGATTTTCTCTTCGCGCACGAAATCCGCAAAATCGGCAGAGTGGGCTGAAAATCGCAAGGATTCCTTCGAGCCCAGCCCGAGGAACCCGTTGCGGGTCAGCGAGTCGCGGAACAAGCCGACAGCGCGATCCTGTAGCGCCCGGTCGAAGTAGATCATCACGTTGCGGCAGGAAATCAGGTGCATTTCGGAGAAGACCGCGTCGGTAACCAAACTGTGGTCCGAAAACACCACCCGCTCGCGCAGGGACTTATCGAACACTGCCCCCCCGTATCCGGTCGTGTAATAGTCGGAGAGCGACGATCGCCCTCCTGAAAGCCGGTGGTTTTCGGTGAAAGCCTTGATCCGCTCGAGGGGATAGATGCCGCGCTCGGCGGCTTCCAGCGCTTCGGAATTAATATCGGTTGCGTAGAACAATGTGCGCGTCTCCAGCCCCTCCTCGCGGAACAGGATGGTAAGCGAGTGCAGTTCCTCGCCTGCGCTGCAGCCCGCGATCCATACCTTGAGCGAGGGATACGTGCGCAAATGTGGCACGACCTTCTCGCGCAGCGCCTTGAAATAGCTGGGATCGCGAAAGAAATCGCTGACCTGTACGGTCAGGAAGCGCAGAACTTTCGCGGCCAAAGCAGGATCGTGGAGCAGCTTGTCCTGCAACGCCGAGAAGGTGGCAAACCCCATGCGCTCGCGTGCCTGGCGCAGGCGCCGCCTGATGGACGCCTGAGCGTAATTACGAAAATCGTAGTGGTAGCGGCGATAGATGGCCTCCAGCAGGAGGCGGATTTCGATATCCTCGATTTTATCGGCGTCCATCAGCATGACCTCATGATCACCGCGGCATCCATACGCGCACCAGGCTGAGCAGCTTGTCGACTTCCAGCGGCTTTGCCATGTAGTCGTTGGCGCCGGCCTCGATGCACCGTTCCTGGTCGTCCGGCATCGCCTTGGCGGTCAAGGCGATGATCGGCAGCTTTGACCAGCGGGGATCCTGCCGCAACGCGCGAGTGGCGGTGAGCCCGTCCATTACCGGCATCATCACGTCCATCAGCACGAGGTCAATGCGCTTGGCAGGCTCGGATGCCGAGGCATCGAGCGCGTCGAGCGCCTCTTGGCCATTGCGGGCGATCTCCACGCTGGCGCCTTGCGGCTCGAGGATGTTGGTAAGGGAAAATACGTTGCGCACATCGTCCTCGACGACCAGAATTCGCCGGCCTTCCAGGATCGCATCACGATTACGGGCCGCGCGGATCATCGTCTGCTGCTCGGCCGGCAAGTCCGTCACGACCTGATGGAGGAACAGCGAAACCTCGTCGAGCAGCCGTTCGGGTGAGCGCGCGCCCTTGATGATGATGGAGTCGGAATAGCGCCGCAGCCGCTGCTCATCCTCGGGCGACAAATCATGTCCGGTATAGACGATCACGGGCGGGAAGGCGTACGCACCTTCCTTGCTGAGTGTTTCCAGGAGGCTGAACCCGCTGGCATCAGGCAAATTGAGGTCGAGGACCATGCAGTCGAAGGTCGTCTCGCGCAGCGCCGCAAGGCATTCGGCGGCGCTGGCGACGCCAACTGTCTCGACATGGCCGGTAGCCAGCAAACGGCTGACCGCGTCGCGCTGCACCGCGTCGTCCTCGACAATGAGAACCCGCTGCACATCGGAGGAAAGCTTGGCGGCCAGCGCCTCCAGCACGCCCGCCAGTTCCTCGCGCTTCACCGGCTTGACCAGGTAGCCGATCGCCCCGAGCGCCAGAGCGGTCTGGGTATGATCGCTGCCTGAAACCACGTGAACCGGAATGTGACGCGTCTCGACGTCCTGCTTCAAGCGGTCGAGCAGGGCAAGGCCTGATTGATCGGGCAATCCCACGTCAAGCACGACCGCATGTGGCTTGAACTTGCGGGCAAGGTGCAGAGCTTCTTCGGCCGTGCCGGTGACAAGACACTGGAAGCCCATCTCGCGCGACATGTCGCGCACGATTCCCGCGAATGCCGCGTCGTCCTCCACTACAAGCAAAACCCGCTGTCCGGCGCCGAGCACCTCGCGATCGTCCTCAACCTGCCTCACGATCGGCACGGCACGCGGCTGCGCCGAATTGGGCTGGGGCGCTGCGGCTGGCACGGGCAAGGACACCTCCGCCAGCCGAGCCGGATCTAAGGTCAGCGGGATCGTCAGCGTGAAGCGGCTGCCTTCGCCAACGATACTGGTCAGGGCAATGGAGCCGCCGAGCAGCCGCGCCAGTTCGCGCGAAATCGACAGTCCGAGACCGGTACCGCCAAATTTGCGGCTGATGGTTCCGTCAGCTTGCCGGAAAGCTTCGAAGATGGCCTTCTGCTGCTCATGCGGTATGCCGATGCCGGTATCGACCACTGTGAAAGAGACCTGCCCCTGCCCGGCGAGCGCGATCTCCAGCGTGACATACCCGCGCTCGGTGAACTTGAAGGCATTGGAGAGCAGGTTTTTGAGAATCTGCTCGAGACGCTGGCGATCCGTTTCGATTTCGCCGGGCACAGCGGGGTCTACCGTGACCGAGAAGCCAAGGCCGCGATCTGCCGCCACCGGTTCGAATACCGGGCGTAAATCCCGCGCGAACCGTTCGACGAGCACGGCTTCCGGACGGATCTGGAGATGCCCGGCCTCAATTTTCGAAAGGTCGAGAATATCATTGATGAGCGCCAGCAGGTCGTTGCCTGCGGATTCGATGGTCCGGGCGAACTGGACCTGTTCATCGGTCAGATTCTCGCTGCGGTTATCGCCCAGCAACTTCGAGAGAATCAGCAGCGAATTGAGCGGAGTGCGCAGTTCGTGGCTCATGTTTGCCAGGAAGTCACTCTTGTAGCGGCTTGCTTGTTCCAGTTCGGCCGCCTTGGCCTCGACCGCTGCGTTCGAGCTGGCGAGATCGTCGCGCTGGTTCTCAAGCAGCTGCGCCTGCTCTTCGAGCTGCGAGTTGGTCTGCTCCAGTTCCACCTGCTGCTGCTCGAGGCTGGCCTGGGATTCCTTGAGCGCGCGTCCCTGCTCCTCCAGTTCCTCGTTGGAAACCCGAAGTTCCTCGCTTTGCACCTGCAGTTCCTCGGCGTGATGCTGAAGCTGCGATCGGTAGCGAGCCGAGCGGATCGCACTGCCCATCGAACTGGACGCTTCGGCAAGAAACGCCAGTACGTCCTCATCCACCCGCTGGAGAAAGCCAAGTTCGATCACACCCTGGACCGAACCGTCGGCGCTGGCAGGAGCAATGACCAGATGGCGCGGCTTGTCGCTCCCAAGCGAAGAGCCGATCGTCAGATAGCCGTCGGGAATGTCGCTGAGCACCACCGGCTCGCCGTCCACCGCAACCTGGCCGAGCAATCCCTGCTTGCGATTGAACCGCTCGATGATCTGGGCATCAGGCGCCACTCCGTAAGCGGCGACGCGGCGGAAATGTCCGTTCTCGGACGAGAACACGGCGCCGGCCTGCGCCCCAAGATAGCGGACGAGGAAACCGAGAATGCCATCCCCCAGCGTGTCGATCGGCTGATCGCCAAGCAACGCGGCGGCCATCTCGACCTGGCCAGTCTGTAGCCACTGCCGCTTGCGATTGGCTACGGCGGAGCGGTACATCAGCAGGCCGATGATCAGGGTCAGCGCGATCCCCAGCAGGCTGGAAAGCAATCCGCTCACCCACGCCGAGCGGTACGCCTGCTCCATCTCGGCGATGCGTTCGGTGCGCAGGCGGATTTCCTCCTGCTTCATGACACCCAGCTGCGCGCGCAGCTCGTCCATCTCGATCTTGCCGCGATCGCTGTTGACGATCGCCAGCGCCTGCGTAGTGCCGCCGGACTGCCGGAGTGCGATCGTTTCCTTCAGTTCAGCCAGCTTGCCGTCGATGCGAGCGCGCAGCGGCGCAACACGGGCCTGCTGATCGGGATTGTCCCGGGTCAAGGTCGCAATCGTCGCGAAGCGGGCATCGATGTCGGACAGGGCCGCACGATAGGGAGCGAGATACCTCTCGTTTCCAGTCAGGAGATACCCCCGCTGCCCGGTTTCGGCATCCTGCATGGAGGACGTGAGATCGTTCATCCCGACGATGACTTCGTGTGAATGAACGATCTTGCGCATATCGTCGCGCAGCACAGTCACATTCATGTACGCGACGCTGCCGCTGCCGATAAAGAAAACGACGGCCATCGCCAGGCCAAGCATTGTCCAAGGGTCCATCCCCCGGCGCGATCCATGGTCATAATGGGCCTCGATGCGGGCAGGATTGAATCTCATGTAGCGTCCACAACAAGAACCCGGGAAAGCCTTCGCTTGCGTTGATTATGTAGCTGGAGCAAGCACTTCTTCACTTGGAAAGGGCGCGCAGATCACGTCCTGCGCCAAAAACCGTGATGCCGCCCGCAAAGAGACGGCTCACAAGTTCGCTAGCAAGTGCGACTTTAAGGCCCGTCCCTCGCTCACGTTGTCAGGCGCCCGCCAGCGAGGCGTACCACAGCTTCCAGGCCGACCTGCGCCTAGCAGCCGTTCCCATGGCCGATCCCTTATGAGACGCTCGGCGATCAAATCTGGGTCGCGAGGTGTAAACGGTACGGCAAGGAAGGCATTTACAGCGACTCGGTATGGACAACATAGCGCCAGGGACCGCTGCGGATCGCGTCGAAAGGATAGCAGGTCGCAAGGTCAAGCCGTTCGCCCATTGAATCATCCGGCGGAGCATAGCGGTCCCACCGCACGATGCTCGTACCGGTCACTCGGTAGCGCAGCAGCGTCCCCTCGCGCGTCTGAAGGGTGACAAAATCACCTGTGCGCATGTCATGCAGAAATCTGAAATGGGTGTCGCGGTGAGCGGCTATAACGGCGGTGCCGGCGTGCCCTGGCATTGCCCCGGCCGGGAGCAGCGTCGGGCCGAAAGCGAGGGCTTGGCCCGATCCTCCGCCGAGAACGATGCGCGTCACGCCCAGCCTTGCAACCGATATACGCGCGACGGGCGCGGTATCGGCCCAGGGCCAGGGCCTGCGGGGCCGGTGGTCGACAAGACTCGCCTCGAAGGCATGGTCCAGCAGTGCTTGTGCGACCGCTGCCTTAGCGGGGATGTACAGCACCCTGCCGATTTCGACCATTCCGCCCAGGCATAACGCCAGCAACAGGGTCGCCGCGACGCCATGCCCGCAAAGGGCCGCTCTCGAACGGCGCGCAAGTTTGCCGGCGCGGCTCATGCCGCCCTCCGGCGCAGCAGGCAGGCGAAACCGGCAAGGCTCGCGAGCAGGAGGGCTAGGCCCCGGCCGAGCAGACCGAGAAAACCGGTGCCTGTCTGGGGCAGTTCCAGCGCCGCAGCCTGCATCGCGGCGCTATCGCCCGAACCTTGTGGATCAGCGACGTCCGAAGCAGCACCCTGGCCGAAGAGAGTGTCGAAGTCCCAGCCCGCCGGCAGGTTGATCGGCAGTTCCTCACGCGTCAGACGGGCGCCGGCGGGGCGAGACGGTGTTTCGTCAACCGCGACGAGGCTGGTGCGACTGGTGACGATGGTGCTTTCCATGCCGATCCGTTCGACTTCGGCATCGGCCTGTTCGTCTTCCAGTTTGCCGAGCGCGCGGTCTGCCTCGATGTCGCTGATGCGGCTGCGGGCCCAGACTTTTTCTATGGCCGGGCTAGGCAGAGCGCTCGCCAGATCGACACGTCGCTCCCACGCCTTGCCGCCGATCGTGCCGCTCACGGTCAGGGTGCCCGAAAGGTGGTCGGTACGCCCCACCAGCACCAGCGGCCTGCCGGCATAGACGTCCGGAAGGCGCGAGGGGGTGAGCTCGAGCGAACCGCCTTCAACCCGCACGGAGAGGTCGCGCACTGCGGGATGACTGAGCACGTCGAGCAGCGGCATCATCTTGGCGGTGACTTCCCCCGAGGCGCCGATATGCGTGTAGAGCCCCCCGCCGATCGTCGACATGCGCTCCATCAGGTAGTCGTTTGGCGCCGAGCCTATACCGACCATGAAGACATGGCTGCGGCCCCCATCGGCGCCGATCGCGGCTACCATCTCGCGCTCGTTGGAGATTTCCCCGTCGGTCAGGAACACGATCTGGCGCAGGATGGATGGATCGCTGCCGCCACCGGTCGCGGCATCCGCCAGCGCCGCCTTGAGCGCGGGCAGCATCTCCGTTCCGCCCTGCGCCTCCAGCGATCCGGCGAAGCGCCGGGCGAGAGCGACCTGGTCAGGCGTGGCGGCGACGCTGTGGTCGAACAGCCGAGTCATAGTATCGTCGAAGCGGATCACGTTGAAGTGGTCCTGCGGTCGCAGCGTACCCAGCGCATGGAGCAGGCTGGCCTTGGCCTCTTCCATCGAATCGCCGCCCATCGAGCCGCTGTTGTCGATCACGAACACCATCTCGCGCGGAGGTGTCGGCAGCGAGGAGGTGTCGGCGGGCGGGGTCACCGAGGCCATCACATAATCGCCCTTGGCGGTATGCTGCGCAAACAGGCCAAGTGTGGGATCGGCGGAGGCGGAGCGCCATTCCAGAACGAAGTCCCGGTCTGCCGGGACACTGCCGCCCAGCTTGATCGTGCGATCGCCGAGTGGACCGGTGATATTGACGCGGTGGTAGCGGCTGATGAGGTTGGCGACCTCGAAACCGGGGGCGAGACGGATCGCAATCGACGTCGGGTTGACCGTTTCTCCAAGTCCCGGAGTGAGCACCGGGGCGGCGGTGACGGCATTAGCATCGGCCACGGCATCCACCGTTCCCAGCGTGTGCGGCGGTGTATAACGCGGGCCGACGACCAGCGGCAGCCGGAGCGAGAAGGTACCGTCGGCCTGGGCTACCGGGGCCTGATACTCGATGGCGATCAGCACCGTCTCGCCCGGGCCGACGTTGGCGACCATGGTGGTGAACATGTTGGGTCGCTGCTGCTCGACGAGGCCCGCCTTGCGCCCGCTCGCTTTCGCCGCCTCGTAAGTGGCGCGGGCCTTTTCGCGGGGCTCTATGTGGCCGACGATCACGCGCTGGCCTACCACCATCCTGAGCGAATCCACCGCACCGTCCTGCGGCAGTGGATAAAGGTAGCTGGCCTCCATCCACTTGCCCGAGGTGTTGCGGAACGCCTGGACCACGCGCACGCGGGCCGTCTGACCGGTCACGGTCACGTCGATGTCGGTGCCGAGGCGCACGGCGGGCATGCTCCGGACGATGCCTTGGCCACGCAGCATCAGGGTGCCGGTGGCGGGCCCCTCATCGCCCGAAGCGTCGTCGGAGGCGCTCTCGTCGGCAGCGGCCACGGTGGTTGCGTCAACGGCAAGCGCAATGGGAGCCCCGAAGGCCAGCACGGCGGCGGGGATCAGGGCGCGACGGAGAGAGAGTGAATGCGGCATCGGATGGCTCCTGCGACTGGGGAGCCCACCCTCTATGCGCAGGGCGGTGCACACAGCCACGAGCAGTTTCAGCCGGTTCCTGCCGAGCCTTGCGCACGGCGACGCAAACTAGCGGAAGGATTGACGCAATGTGCGGATATGTGCGCATATGTACGCATGGACACGACCCTAGGAGATGACCGGCCAGACGCCGAGGGCCTCTCAGTAGAAAGCGCCGAGACCGCGCGGCGCGTACGCGAGGAAATCGCCCGGCGCCGTTTGTCGCGCCAGGCGCTGGCGGACATGGCGCGCATCAGCCTATCGACGCTGGAAAAAGCTCTGGCGGGCAAACGGGCCTTCACGCTCGCCACACTCCTGCGGATCGAGGAAGCGCTGGGCGTCAGCCTTCGTCCCGGCTCTGCGCCAGTGGCGCCGACCGGCGGTGACGTCGCGCCCGAGGCGATGGGGGCTTACGCCCGCTCGGCCGTGACCTGGCTGGAGGGATGCTATCTCACCGTCCGGCCCAGCTTCGGCACCGCAGGCGGCCTGTTCGCATACCTGACGACGATCCGCTGGGTTGCGGAGAGAGCCTGCCTCGGCTTTGCTGAATCGGGCCGTTCGGATTCCCGGTTCGAGCAGGCCGGTCAGATTTCCATGCCCAACCTCTCGGGCCACATCTATCTCGTCACCAACGAGCAGGGGCAGTACCGCCTCGCCATCCTGTCGCGCCCGACGATCGATGGCGGACTGTTCGGCATCCTGACGACCCTCGAAGTGGGCCATGGCTCGCAGCTGGTGCCGGCCGCCGCGCCCATCGCCTTGCGCAAACTGCGCGATGGGGAGGACGCACCGCTTGGCCTGATCACGCCCGACATGCTCTATTTTGCAGAATATCGGGAGATGCTGGACCGCTCGATCGAAGGCGACTTCGCCCGCCTGCACGTTCCCGGATGAGCCGGGCCATGCCGATGGGCCGCTTTCAGAAATGGATGTCGATGTAGTTTGTCAGGCCGCCGCACCATTCCAACTCGCGCAGGCGATAGTATGGCCGCCTCCGGGTGACCGCGGTGATCAAGGTCTTCGTATTCGAGGGCTCGGGCTTGCCGGCTTACTAGAGATCGCTTCTGTCTTGGCACCAGGTGTTTAGTCCCGGCATCTGGTGGATCGGGTTGACGATGAACCGTTCTGGCTCTGCCATCCAGAATTTGGCGATGTATTCGTAGGGTGTGAGACCGCTCAGCGTCTTGAGCCGACGGCCAAAGTTGTAGACGGCCATGAACCCGGCAAGAGGCGTTCGGAGTTCGTCGTGGCTCTCGGAATGGAAGCGCTTGGCGGTCGCCTTCTTGATGGTCCGGTTCATCCGCTCGACCTGACCGTTAGTCCACAGGTGATTCGGTTTGGTGAGCCGGTGCTCGATGCCGTTTGCGTCACAGACCATGTCGGAGCAGATTTGGCGGGACCATGCAGTGTTCCGTTTGCACGGCTGCTCGGCGGATTGGATGCCACTATCGGTCAGGATCGTGTGGATCTGGTACGGCGCGGATTTCAGCAGGTGCTCCAGGAACTCCCATGCTGCTCGCCGATCAGCCTTGTCGACCGGTTGTGTGACCGCTAACCCGCTGGTGCGGTGGATCCCAACGAAGAGATACGGCCTGTCTTCGGCGGTCTTCACCTCGGCGATATCGATGTGAAAGAAGCCAACGGGATAGCGCTTGAGGCGCTGATGCTTCGGCTTGTCGCCCTCAGCGTCCGGCAAGCGGGAGATGCCGTGCGGCTGAAGGCAGCGGTGCAAAGCTGCCCGTGTCAGATGCGGGATCGACGGCTGCAACCACGTAGAGGTAGTCATCCAGGGGCAGCAGCGTGTGACGCCGGAACGCGGCAACCCTCGCCTCCTCGGCTTCTGTCAAGGTCGTTGAATGAGGGGCCTTCGGCCCGGTCTTCAGGTCCCAGACCATCGCTCGCTTCCTCCACTTCGCCACCGTCTTGGGATTGATTCCCAACTCCCGGCTCAGCGTCGCGAACGAAGCTTGCGATCGCTTTATTGCTGCTTGGACGGTGTGCGTGGTCGTGGCGCTCCAGTGACGAGCCTGTCCGATAATGCTTCCTTCCATCCCAACGAAAGGGGTCGCACCATCAAACCGTGGGACCACACACCTAGAATATCGAGACGCTTGCCTTGCGAATTAAGGTCTCAGGTGGAGAGGAGAGGCCGGACGGTACGATGCGATTTCGGGCCAATCGAGACCAGTTACTTAGAATATTCGATACGTAATCGCGCGTCTCCCTGATCGCGGGAATGGAATCGCCGCGGATGCGTGCGGGGCCAGCGTTGTACGCCGCAAGGGCCAGATGCACTTGTCCAAACCTATCGAGTTGCCGGCGTAGATAGCGCGCACCGCCACGCAGATTTTGTGCCGGATCAGCGGGATCGACACCGAGCTCCCTGGCCGTACCCGGCATCAGCTGGATCAGCCCGCGCGCATTCCTGGGAGACACCGCTTCGGGATCGTACTGACTCTCCTGAATGATCATCGCGTCAAAGAGGCTTGCTGGAATTCCATGCTCGCAGGCAATGGCGCTCATAGCACTGTAGTATCGCGCACGGCGCATTTCGGCCTGCGGTTTCAGAAATCCGGTTGGACGATAAGACAGGTCGGTACAGCCTGATCCTTTTGCAACCGTTGGAATGTCAGCGGCGGGGGGGGGGGGGCCGGG
>NZ_ALVC01000073.1:0-8954 GCF_000293195.2 Sphingomonas sp. LH128 | reverse complement strand
CGCGTGCGGGGCCTGCGCGAGGATGCCGAGCCCAAATGCATCGCCGAAACCCTGCGCGCCTGCGCCGCACGCGTGGTGGGCGATACCCTGCCGTGGGAGGTCAAGGTCGACGGCCCCGAGCGGCTGGTCGGCGCTCCGGTCGCCGAGGAACTGGAACTCGCGGTGGGCGAAGCGCTGGCCAATGCGGTCAAGCATGCCCGGGCGGGCATGGTGCGGGTGGAGATCCACCACGGCCGCGACCGGCTTTCGCTGCGGGTGGTGGACGACGGCGTCGGCCTGCCCGAAGACGTGCGCGCGGCCGGTGGGCGCGCGGGGCACTTCGGCCTCACTGGCATGCGCGAGCGGATCGAGCGGCTGGGCGGCGCCTTCGCGATCGCCAATGCGGCGGGACAGGGCACCTCGATCCGGCTGAGCCTGCCCGCGAAGATCGCGTATCGGTAAGGTCTCCTCTTCTCACCTCTTTCGTCATTGCGAGCGTAGCGAAGCAATCCAGGGCGGTTTGCGCGGCCATGGATTGCTTCGCTACGCTCGCAATGACGAGGGGAAGAATCTAAAGCTCGATCAACCCGTTGCGCACGGCGATCGCCACCGCATGCGTGCGGTCCATCGCGCCGAGCCGCGCGAAGATCGCCTTCATATAGCCTTTCACCGTGTCCTCGGACAGTGACAGCCGCGCCGCGATCTGCTTGTTGGAATTGCCCGCCGCCGCCAGATCCAGCACGTCGCTCTCGCGCGCGGTCAGGCGCTTGGCCTCGCGGTCGGCAGCGCCGAACACCTGCCTGTCGAAGTGCGTGCCGCCCCGATGGACCGAGCGGATCGCGTCGAGCAGTTCGGTCCTCAGGCTGTTCTTGAGCAGGTAGCCCGAGGCCCCCGCCTTGATCGCCTGCGTCGCGCGGCCATCGCCCGAATAGGTCGTGAGCACCAGGATGCGCGCCTCGGGAAATTCGGCGAGGATGCGCGTCATCGCCTCCACCCCGTCGACATTGGGCATCTGCAGGTCGAGCAGCAGGATGTCGGGGCGCGCCTCGCGATAGATGCGGACCGCCGCCTCGCCGTCCTCACCCACCGCGATCAGTTCCAGATCGGGCTGGGTCGCGAAGACGGCGACGATGCCGTCGCGCAGAAGCGGGTGGTCGTCGACCACGGCGATGCGGATGGGGGCCTGAAATTCGCTGTCTTCCATTGCCTGCGTGTAGTCCCGCTGCGGCTGGCAAGGAAAGCCCCCCGAAAGAGGGGATTGCCCGTTGTGTGCACTTTGGATCATTTCCGACTCCGGCAGCAGGAGTAGTGAAATGACCCATTCCATCAACCAGCCGATGCGCAATCCCGCCGATGAAAGCGCAAGGCCGGGCAAGGTCCTGATCGTCGATAACGAGGGAGAGGCCCGTTCGCGGTTGCATGCCCTGCTGCGCGACGAGGGTTACCTGATCGAGACATTCGCCTGGGCCGGTGCCTTGCTCGATGCACGGCTGCCTGAGGCGCCGTGTTGCATCGTCGCCGATGTGCGTCTGCCCGCGATCGACGGCATCGAACTGATCGAGCGCCTCAAGCAACGGGGGGATGCGATCCCGGTGATCTTCGTAACCGACGAAATCGACGTGCCGCTCTCCGTTCGTGCGATAAAGGCCGGGGCCGTGGACTTCCTGCCGCGCCCGTTCGACGAACGCGACATGCTGGGCGCCGTCGAACATGCCCTCGATATCGACATCGAGCGCCGCTCGGCCGCACAGCGGCGCGGCATCATCGTGCGCCGCTTCGACACGCTCACCCGCCGCGAACGTCAGGTGATGGAAGGTGTCGTTCGCGGCCTCATGAACAAGCAGATCGCATGGGAACTCGATATCAGCGAGATCACCGTCAAACTTCACCGCGCCAGCCTGATGCGCAAGATGCAGTTGCGCTCGGTACCCGATCTTGTTCGCGCGTCCATAACGCTCGGAGTGCAGGACGCAGCGATGCATCGCGATACCGGAGCGATGGCGCTTATGCCATAAGCATCAAAAACCAGGTCTCGCCTCGAACCGGTTCGCCGAACTCGTGATTGGTTTCGACACCCTAGAAGCCATTGCGCGCATAGATACGGCGAACAGCTTCCAGAACGGTGTGTGTCCAGAGCGTGATCCGATCGTATCGTTTCTCACGCGCGACAGGCTCCACTTGCAGAAGGCGAAGGCGGGCCAGTCCTTCCCTTCGTCGGTCAGGAAGACCGCGCCCGCCATGACGCCGCCGGCCATGGCTGGGCGCATAGAGAATTGATTGCCGCGCCGCGACCAGGCTGGCCTCACCGGTCCGTGCGGGCCGAATGACGAAGTCCAGCGCAGCGCCGGGATCCAGCAGAAGACGTGCCTTCGTTAGTGACCTTACGAGTTCATCCTGTTCCACCGCGCTCAGTATAATTGCCTTAGGCAACTTGTTTTCACGTGACACGCGGCAAGTGAGATAAATCTGCAACAT
The DNA here is from genome assembly GCF_000293195.2 of Sphingomonas sp. LH128. Taxonomy (NCBI): domain Bacteria; kingdom Pseudomonadati; phylum Pseudomonadota; class Alphaproteobacteria; order Sphingomonadales; family Sphingomonadaceae; genus Sphingomonas; species Sphingomonas sp. LH128. The sequence goes on along the minus strand of NZ_ALVC01000073.1, from coordinate 6,500 downwards.
AACTGAAATTTTTCCATGATCTCCGCATTTTCGTTTGCCAGACGCGCCCCATTATGATGGGTTAACGATATCGTTCGGCACGAACACAATCGCTGATCGTAATTGCATCACCTCCGCGATGAATAATGCGATACTCAGTACTGAGAATTATCGCTCGCAACACAATTAAACTGTTGCAACATATTTTCACCTATACTTGACGATCAGGGAAAATCCCTGACGATTACCGTTGCAAATTACCGTAATCATCGAATCCATACCGGAATGGCGATTTCCGATGCGATGACTGCCGCTCTCTCCAAGCGATCCGGCATGGTCTTTCGCGCACGTCAAGCACACGACACCCCGAGGCGACCGTTCCGATCGGCCGCATGAAGCGGGGGGCGTTCGACGGGAAGGATACCTGAAGGCCACTTCTACAAAAAAGAGGGCCACAGGATGATCAGATATACGACGTCTACCGTAGCTTTGACAGTCGCACTCCTTTCGTCGACCCCAACCTTCGCACAAAGCGATCCCGCGATCCCGGCAGCGCCCGGCATGAATTCGGACGCCGCGATAGCCAACGATATCGTCGTCCTCGGTACACGCCGAACGGACCGTACGCTGACCAATTCCGCATCTCCGGTCGATGTCATCAGCGCCCAGGAACTGGCGGCGCAGCCCTCCGCCAACATGATCGATGCTCTCAAGAACATCGTTCCATCGTTCTACGTGGGGCAGAACGCCATTTCGGACGCATCGACTTTCGTGCGCTCGCCCTCGCTGCGCGGTCTGTCCGGTGACCAGGTTCTGGTGATGCTGAACGGCAAGCGCTACAATCGCTCGGCCCTCGTGCAAGTCTACGGCGGCAGCGACACCGGCCTCGGGCGCGGTGCGCAAGGCCCCGACATTTCCGCGATCCCCGCGCTTGCCGTCAGCAACATTCAGGTACTGCGCGAAGGTGCGACCGCGCAGTACGGTTCGGACGCAATCGCCGGCGTGCTCAACTACGGCTTGCGGGAGGATCAGGGCATCGAACTGGTCGGACGCGCTGGCCAATACTACGCGGGAGACGGAGAAAGCTACCAGATCGCGGGCAATGCCGGTCTCAAGGGGGATTGGGGCTTCATCAACGTCACCGGCGAATACACCGACGACGGACAGACCAGTCGCGGCCGCCAGCGCCCGTCTGCCGCCAACTTCGCGAACAATTTTCCCGACCTCGCATCCCAGTTGCCCAATTACCCGGACCCGGTGCAGATCTGGGGCAGTTCGCCGCAACACGGGTTCAAGTCAGTCGTGAACGCGGCGCTCAACGTCACATCAGACAGTAAAATCTATTTCTTCGGCAACTTCGCCAAGAACAAGGGTGACCAGAGCTTCAACTACCGCCCGTCGGTCAGCAGCACCGCTGTCGATTCAAACGGAGTGGTGCGCAACCAGGGCGCGAACGGCGCCTTCAACAATACGTTCTATCTCACGCCCTGCCCGGCCGGAAACGCAACCTGCCCGACCGATGGATTCGTGGTCGACGGCAACACGTTCCGTTTCGCCGAACTCTATCCCGCCGGTTTCACACCGCGCTTCGTGGGCAAGACCGAGGAAATCTACGGCGTTGTCGGCTACAAGGGCACCGCCGGCAACTTCACTTACGACTTGTCCGGCACCTGGGCACGCAACACGCTGTCGCTGTCGATGTACAACTCGGCGAACTTCTCTTACGGGCCGGATACGCAGACCAGCTTCAATTTCGGTGACCTCATCCAGAAAGAGCTGAATTTCAACGCCGATTTCACGTATGCGATGGATTTGGGACTGGCCGCGCCGCTGACCATTTCCGCGGGCGCGGAATATCGCAAGGAAACCTACGAACAGACCGCCGGTGACGCGCAGTCCTACGGCGCGGGGCCTTATGCGATCGCCCAGCAACTCTACACACAGACGGCCCCCGGTGTGTATTCCTTCTCCGGCACCAGCGCCGCACAGGGCGTCGGCGCGAGCGGCTATGCAGGCACCAGCCCGGAAACCGCGGGCAAGTTCGGCCAGAAAGCCTATGCCGCCTATATCGGCCTCGAAACCGACATCACCGATGCCCTGACCGTCGGCGCCGCTGGCCGCTACGAGCATTACAATACCTTCGGCGACGCCTGGGTGGGCAAGTTCAATGCGCTGTACAAGCTGGCGGACATCTTCTCGATCCGCGGCAGCATCGGCACCGGCTTCCATGCGCCCTCGCCGGGGCAGTCGAACGTGTCGATCGTGACCACGTCGTTCAACAACGGGGTCGCCTTCCAGAGCGGCACATACCCGACCAACAACCCCGTGGCCCAGTATTACGGCGCCACCGACCTCGCTCCCGAAAAATCGACCAACTATGGCCTCGGCTTCATCTTCGAGCCTGCCCCGGCGATGACCCTCACGGTCGATGCGTACCAGATCAACTTGCGCGATCGCATCGGCCTGACCCAGCCCTTCGGCGTCACTGCCGCAGATCTTGCAGCGCAACCGGCGCTGTTGCCGGTAGGCATCGGCGGACAAGTGCAGTACTTCACCAACGGCTTCCGCACGCGCACACGCGGCATCGACGCCGTGGCGACGTGGCGCACCACGCTTGCCGAAGCCCAGCTCAACTTCTCACTGGCCTACAACTACAACAAGACCAAGGTGACGGGCTACGACACGCAAGTGGTCAGCACCGCGCAGCTCATCGATGCGGAGAATCTCGCGCCCAAGCACCGCGCGGTGTTCAACGCCAGTTGGACGCTGGACAACCTAAGCTTCACCGTTCGTGAGAACTATTACAGCTCATGGACCTCTGCGCAGGACTACGGGCAGACCAACGGGGTGCCCAACCAAGTGTTCGGCAGCAAGTTCACGACCGACCTGGAACTGAGCTATACGTTCGCCGATCACTTCACGCTGGCGGTCGGTGCGCAGAACTTCACCGACGAGAAGCCCGACCGCCTGGCTCCGACGTCGAGCGTGGCGATCTACCCGCTCACCGGAGGCACGTCTGACGGACAGATCTATCCGAGAAACGGCGGCCCCTTCGGCTTCAACGGCGGATTTTACTACACCCGCCTTCGCGTAAAGTACTGAGGCCCCAAAGTCCGACGCTACAAAGTCCGACACTACGCCTTTATGTGAACGAAACTGCCTCTTTCCGGCCATGGCACCGGCCCGGGGCAGCTTTCGTATCGGGCGGACGCACAGGTGGCGGGTTGCCTCGCGATCGGAATTCCCCCCGGCATCGGCGATCACACGCCCGCCAGTATCCTGACCGCGCGCTTCGCTCTTTGCAGGGCTGTCGGCTGACGTTGCGCCCAGATATCTTCGATATCCGGCGCAACATTGCCAACCAGGGCGAAAAACTGCTCGATGTCCCGGAATATCGCGGCCATGCGATCGGCCACGTTTTCCGGCGCGTACATCTGAAATCCCTCGCCCTGCATGGGAGCGGGCGCGCCGTCCTTGACCGCCTGCAGGATGGCAGCCACGTCCCAGGCAAGAGAATGCACGCGAATCTTGCGACAGTTGAAGCCGGGATCGAGGTAATCCGCCAGCGCATCGTTCACGCTCGAGAACACGATACAGCCGTGCCCCATGGCTTCGATCGGGGGCAGACCAAAGCCCTCGGTCGCGCCCACACCGGCCCAGTGCTCGAGGGAATCGTAAAGATAGACCTTCGAGCGACCGAACCATGATCCCAGATCGTCAACCCAGCCGTCCAGCACAATGACATTGCAACATGTTTCCAAAGCCGGAACCAGCTTTTCGAGCAGGTAGCGGGACGACTTGCGCACCTGGACCAGCACGTCGATGTCCCGCGATGACGGTCCGGTCCAAGGCCGAATATCCACGATGTTGGGCACCAGAGCGATGTACGAGTTCGGCGCATGCCGCCCCCAGAATGCCATCGTGTGGCGGCTGACGCACAGGATCGGCACGCGCGGCGGCATGGCCATGCCCCATCCGGTGGAATGCGCAAAATAGATCACGTCGCGATCTACGAGCCTGTCGAGCAGGCGCGCCACGTCAGGTCCCCAGTGAACGATGAACATCGGCGCCGAAGCGCCCTTGGCAGGCACGGCAGGATCTTCAAGAACATCGTCAAGGTAAAGCCATCCGGCGACGCGCTCCTCGTAGGACGCGACCTGCACATGTCCGAACCCCCGGCACGCCGCCACGAAACGGGCCTGCGCGGAATTGCCGCCGATATCCATGCGATCATGCGGAAACAGAAAAATGACGGGACGCATCGAGGCTCCATCAAAATGGCGACGGCGCCGGTTGCAGCAGGCGTCGCAAGGCGGTCAGGTGGTTTCCCGGAACGGCAGGGCATCCCGCGCGATCGGCCGCATTGCGATCTCCATCATCCCACAGCCCGAGCCGCTTGAGGCAACTCTCCCGCAAGCTGGACAGCAGGAGATCGCGGGCGCCCGGATGACGCCCGACGCACCGAAGCGCGGTCAGCATGCGTCCGGCGCGCAAGGCCTCAAGAGCGCCGATTTGCCGCCGGGCGCCCTCGAGATTGTCGATACGCCCGCCCAGCAGCAGCCCCAGGTCGGGTCGATGCAGCATATAGTCCCGCGCTGCGGCCATTAGCCCGCGCAGATCGGATTGGGCCAGACGATGCGACGTGGACTGCGCATGCCGCCGGTAATAATAAGTGGTCTGCGGCGAGAAATGAAAACGCCCGCCCGCCAGCATGGCCCGGAGTACCAGATCGAAGTCCTCGCCAACGCGGAGGCGCTCGTCATAGGCGATATTGAAATCGCGCAGAAATCGCATGTCGAACAATGGCTTGAGATAACCGAGAGACACGTTGCGCGTGCCGATCATGCCGCACCGGATATATTCGTCGAGCGCTATTTCACGCCGGCACTGCCATTCCTGGCCCGCCGCGAAGGCGCTGGCGGTAATTCCCCGCGCAGCCTGTGAGAAAGCGACCATGTTGCTCGCGCAGATTGCCGCGCCGGTTGCCGCCTGCAATGCCAGCAGCGCTTCGAGATGGTCGGGATGAAGCAGATCGTCGGCATCCAGAACGGCGGCAAAACGCCCCCTGGCCGATGCGATACTGACATTGCGGACCGCACCGAGCCCCCTGGATGGCCCGGCGACGAGGCGCACGCGGCCATCGACTTTCGCGTGCGATCTCACGATACTGGCGGTTTCGTCGATGGAGCCATCATCGACGACCACGATCTCGATCTGCCGCAGTGTCTGCGCCCGCGCCGAGCGGAGTGCGGCATCGATGAACCGAGCCGCGTTTCGCGCCACCATGAGCACGGATATGATCGGACTTAGGTGTCGAGGCAGGGTCATCGCAATCCAGGCTTGAGAACATGAGGTCCTGTCGTTGGACACCTGCCGCCGATACTAGAACTCCACCCGCCCTGCGGGAACGGCAACGTCCTCCAATCCGGACGCAAAACATCCGCCGGGGAATCTCACACTGACGTAGCATGCCGCGCGTAGCCCGAGCCACGGAGTATCCATGCCCTTCCCGATCATCATCCGGCGATCGACCCGGTTGCATCTTCAGCGCTTCCGGGGAGCGGCAGGCCTGATGTTACTGTTCCTCGCTTCGCCCTCCCTCCCCGACGCGCCTTCGCTGTCCGATGACGGCGCACAGCTGTTTGCGCAGCTTGCCGCTCCATCGTTCGACGAGCGCTTCGAGACTTTCGATCACGGCATCGATCAGGCAAGGCCCGCCCGGCCCCACCGGTGGCGTACAGTGTTCGGTTACGGCGGCGCGAGATCGGTTTCCAATCGCCAGATGTCGGCAGGCAGCTTCGCATCGGACGCGCAATTCGCCGGAATGACTCCGGCGGGGCCTGCGCGCCACCCTTTGAAGCTCGATCCGTTCCGGCACGAACCGGGAAAGCTCACCATATTGGCAAGCCGCACTCCCCCCGAAGCGCGCGCCCTTGCCTGGAACAAGCCGTTCTATGGCGGTGCGATCACGAGCAAGTTCAGCTTTTCCCAGAAATACGGCTACTTCGAGATCGAAGCACGCCTGCCCGCCGGCAAAGGCATGTGGCCGGCATTCTGGCTCATGCCGGTCGGCGGCTCATGGCCAGACGACGGCGAAATCGACATATTCGAAGGGCTCGGCGATCCGCACACGATCTTCTGCACCGTCATCGCCGGACCGCACAAGAAGACCATGCGCATTCGCCTCGACTTCGACGTCTCTTCGGGCTTTCATCGTTACGGGGTTCTATGGCGCAGCGAGGAGACGATCTGGTACGTGGACCGCAAGCCCGTGGTCCGAGCACCGACACCTGCGGCGCTCACCACCCAGGAAGCCTATGTCATCGCCAACCTTGCGGTGGGAGGCAGTTGGGGCGGATACCCTGACGGGACCACCCGATTTCCCGGCCGCTATGAGGTGCGCAGGATTACAGTCTGGCCACTTCCGCAGCCGACCCGATGACAGGGCTGGACGCCTCGAAGAACCGACTGAATTTGGCATGATTTTGACGTGACGGCGCGGGAGGGTCCGGTGGGCCTCT
>NZ_ALVC01000072.1:0-39045 GCF_000293195.2 Sphingomonas sp. LH128 | reverse complement strand
GCCTTCCGGCGCGGCGGTGATGCCCTGTTCGGCGAGCAGTTCGGCCATGCGGTCGCCGTCATAGACGTTCATCTGGCAGCCGAAGCTCTTGACGCGGTAGGTCCGGGGAGTCGCAGTCGTTTGCATCGCGCGCCGTTAGCGCAAAAGGGTGGGTTTGGACAGGGGGACTGCCTTTTATCCTCCCTGTCGCGCAGCGATGGGGAGGTGGCAGCCCGCAGGGCTGACGGAGGGGTTTCCCCCTCCACCACTCGCTGCGCGAGCGGTCCCCCTCCCCATTGCTTCGCAACAGGGAGGATGCAACAAGGCCCGCAACGGGGCGCATCCGGAAAGGCCGGTTTCGGCTCAGCATTGAGGATGGCGGACGAAAGGGCTTGCCAGGGAGCTTGTTCGGGATGTCTGAGCCGGCTGTGCAATGACGATGTGGTGATCTCGCAGCCTGACATTGCCCCGAGCGTTTCGGGCGTTATGATTTATGCCATGACCGCCAAGCTCCCGCCGCTGGCCTGTGCCGTCCTCCTTCTCGCCGCCTGCTCGCGCAGTGACGAGCCCGCTCCCGTTGCCGTAGCGCTCGAGCACATCGACTGCGCCGTGGGAGGAGAGCCCGAACTCAAGCCCGCCTGCTCGGTGGAGCGGGTCGAGAAGGACGGTGCGCTCACGCTTGTCGTGCACCATCCCGATGGTGGTTATCGCCGGTTCGCGGTCGCGAAGGGCGGTGCGGGAGTGACCACCAAGGACAGCGCCACGCCGCCGAAGGTGCGCCTTGCCGGCGACCGGCTCGACGTTACCGTGGGCACCGATCGCTACCTCTTTCCCGCGACGGTGAAGCACGATGCCCCGCGATAGGCAGATTCTTACGGCCGCGCAGATGCGTGCGGCGGAGCAGGCGTTGATCGACGCGGGCACCAGCGTCGATGCGCTGATGCAGGTGGCGGGGCGTGGCGCTGCCGAATGGATCTGGCGCATGGCGGGGCGGCACAAGGTGACGGTGCTCTGCGGCCCGGGCAACAACGGCGGCGACGGCTACGTCATTGCCGAGGCCATTCGCGAGCGGGGTGGCCATGCCGTCGTCGTCGCGGCGGCCGAGCCTGCCACCGACGCCTGCCGCAAGGCGCGCGCCCTGTTCGGCGGAGACGTGGTCGAGACCGATTCCGAGGCGAAGGGCGAAGTGCTGGTCGATTGCCTTTTCGGCACCGGACTGACGCGGCCGTTGTCTCAGGAGCACCTCGCCTTGCTCACGCGGCTGGCCGAAACGCATCCGCGCTGTGTGGCGGTGGACATGCCGAGTGGGGTACAGTCCGATTCGGGCATGCTGCTGGGTGAGGGTTTGCCCGCCTACGACCTGACCATCGCGCTCGGCGCATGGAAATTCGCGCATTTCCTGATGCCTTCTAGCGCCCGGATGGGGCGGCTCCAGCACGTGCCGATCGGCGTCGACGCGGTGCGGGGGGCTGCCCTCGCAGTCGCGCGACCGCAGTTGCGCGCTCCGGCACCGGATGCGCACAAGTACCGGCGCGGGCTGCTGGCGGTCGTCGGCGGGGCGATGCCCGGCGCGGCGGTGCTCGCAGGAATCGCGGCGCAGCGGGCAGGGGCGGGCTACGTGAAGCTCTTCGCCGAGAGCAAGCGCAATGTGCCTGCCGACCTCGTCGTCGATCAGGGTGCGCTGAGCGAGGTGTTGGCCGACGATCGCAACACGGCGGTGCTGGTCGGGCCGGGCTTGGGGCGTGATGCGACCGCGCGCGAACGGCTGGCGGTGGCTCTGGCGGATGGGGTGCCGGTGGTGGTCGATGCCGATGCGCTGGTTCTGCTGGCGCCGCGTCACCTCGCAGGGCGCGAGGCCTCCGTCATCGCCACGCCGCACGAAGGCGAACTCGTCGCGCTGGAGCGGGCTTTCGATCTCGACGGTGCGGGGACGCGGCCCGAGCGTGCTCTCGCGTTGGCGGCCGCGAGCGGGATGGTGGTCGTGGCCAAGGGGCCGGATACGGTGATCGCCGCGCCCGACGGCAGGCTCGCCTGCGCGGTGCGGGCAAGCTCGTGGCTCTCAACTGCGGGCACCGGAGATGTGCTGGCGGGGGTGATTGCCAGCCGTCTCGCCACGGGACGGGAGGGGTTCGACGCTGCCTGCGAGGGCGTCTGGCTACACGGCGAGGCGGCGCGGCTTTGCCCGCCTGCGTTCACGGCGGGGCAACTGGCCGAGGCGGTGCCGCTGGCGCTTGCGGCGTGCCTGTAACTTGCGAGTCGCGCCAAGCGAGAGCATAGGCGCGCGACCATGACCGAATCCGAAGAGATCCTGCGCATCGCCTCCAAGGGCGACGGCGTCACCGCGTCCGGCCGTTTCGCCTGGGGCGCCGCGCCCGGCGACAAGCTGCGCATCGACGACACGCTCGAATGGGGGCCGCACCACGTCGAGCCGCCTTGTCGGCACTTCGGGCAGTGCGGCGGGTGCCAACTGCAGCAGCTCGACGAAGAAAGCCTGACCGCCTTCGTCGAGGCGCGCGTGGCCAATGCCGCCGCCTCGCAGGAATTGGGGACGCAGGCGCTCGCCGCGCCGCATCTCTCGCCGCCGTCGTCGCGCCGCCGGGCCTCGCTGCGCGCGGAAAGCTCGGGCGGGCGCGTGGTGATCGGCTTCCGCGAGGCGAAGTCGCACCGGCTCGTCGAAGTGCAGGAATGCCACGTCCTCGTGCCCGAGATCGTCGCGTTGCTGGGGCCGCTGCGCAAGCTGCTCATCACCATGGGCAAGGCCGCGCCCGTCAAGAAGGGGCGCCATGGCAGGCCCGCGCCTGGCAAGGTGCAGGCGCGCATGGCCGCCGACATCGAGATGACGCTGGTGGACCAGGGCATCGACCTCGGCGTCAAGGGCCTCACCGCCGAGGGCCTTGCGGCCACCGAGGCGATGCTGGATTTCGCGCGCGAGCACAAGCTGGCGCGCTTGACCATGGACGGCGGCTATGGCTTCGAGACGGTGTGGGAGCCGGTGCCCGTCACGGTGACGCTCGGCGGCGTCAAAGTGCCGTTTCCCCCGGGCACATTCCTGCAGGCGACGCTCGACGGCGAGGAGGCACTGGTGAGCGCCGCGCGTGAATGGCTGGCTGGGGCGCCGACGGTGGCGGACCTGTTCTCGGGGCTCGGCACCTTCGCCTTCGCGCTGGCGGGACCGGAAACCAAGGTGCTGGCAGCCGAAGCCGCGCGCGAGGTGCACTATGCCTGCAAGGCGGGCGCCGACCGCGCGCAGTTGCCGGTGTTCAGCGTCCACCGCGACTTGTTCCGCAATCCGCTGCAGCCCGACGAACTGAGCCGATTCGCCGCCGTCGTTCTCGATCCGCCGCGTGCCGGCGCGCGCGAGCAGGTGGACTGCATCGCCGATTCCACCGTTGGCCGCGTGGTCTATGTCAGCTGCAACCCGTCAAGCTGGTCGCGCGATGCGGCGCGGCTGGTCGAAGCGGGCTTCCGGCTGGTGGAACTGCGTCCGGTCGGCCAGTTCCGCTGGTCCACTCACGTAGAACTGGCGAGCTATTTCGAGCGCGGTTAATCCGCGCCCATTTGCGCCATCATGTCCATGAAATCGCGCGCGGCGTTGCGTTCGTCCTCGGTCTCGAACGCGACGTCGAGGTCGGGCGCGGAGCCGAGGATGTACATGAAGGTCCAGAGCGCGAAGCGGCGGCCCTTGTCCTGCTCCATGCCGAAATCGACCTTCATCCGCTCCACCCCGGCCTCGATTGCGGCGGGGGTGACGGTGGAGAGGTCTTCGGTGGCGAAGTAGCGGCGCAGCTGGTCGTCGAAATCCATGGTGCCGTACTAGCAGGGGTTCAGCTGCGGTTCCAGCCGCAGCACCCGCAGAACACCGGATAGGCGACCGCGCCCCAGGCACTGGCGATGAAGCCTATGAAGAACACGCTCCAGCCCAGTCCCCAGTTTTCGCCGAGAACGACGTCCGCCAGCGCTGCCAGCGTGATGCCGATGAAGAACAGTTCCACGCCGATGAAGACGATCTTGAACGGCTTCAAGGCAGGGACGGGCATTCCCTTTTCCATGGCTATACTCCCGAAGTTTCTTATCCTTGTATCGGGAATATATCGCGCAACCGTTGCCGGTTCCATCGGGAGTTTGCGGCACCGGGCGTTCAATCCCGGGACGAAAGGACTTTGGCGAAGGCCGCCGCATCGGTATTTCCGCCCGAGAGGATGACGGCGCTGCGCTCCCCCAACTCCACCTTGCCCGCCAGCACCGCCGCCAGCGCCGCCGCGCCGCCCGGTTCGAGGACGAGGCGCAGCTTCGCGAAGGCGAGACGCTGGGCCGCGCGGACTTCGGCAGGCGTCGCCACCAGGCCGAACGGGCAACGGTCCTTGAGGATCGCGAAGTTGATCGGCCATGTGGCGGGCGTCTGCAGGGCGTCGCAGGCGGTGGGCGGCGCATCGGGGCCGACCGGCACGATGGTTCCGGCGGCGAGGCTGCGGCACACGTCGTCCCAGCCTTCGGGCTCCACCGGCACGATCCGGGCATCGGGGCAGGCGAGGGCGAGCCCCGCCGTCAGCCCGCCGCCGCCGCAAGGCGCGACGATCAGGTCCGGCCCGGCAAGGCCCTGCTCGGCCAGTTGCGCCGCGATCTCGAGGCCCGTGCTGCCCTGTCCCTCGATCACCCACGGGTCGGCATAGGCGTGGACCAGCGTGGCGCCGCGCTCGGCGCAGAGGGCTTGCGAGACTTCGTCGCGGTCCTCGCCGCCGGGGCGGTCGTAGAGCACGACTTCGGCGCCGAGCGCGCGGGTGTTGGCCAGTTTCACCTCGGGCGCGTCCACCGGCATGACGATCGCCGCCCTGATGCCGAGACGCCGCGCGGCCCAGGCGACGCCCTGCGCGTGATTGCCGCTGGAGACGCCGACGACGCCGCGTGCGCGTTCCTCGTCGGTCAGCACGGAGAGGCGGTGCCAGGCGCCGCGGATCTTGAAGGCTCCGACCGGCTGCAGGCTCTCGGCCTTGCACCAGATCGTTCGGCCATCAACCTCGAGCGGGAGCAGCGGCGTGCGGGGCAGGATTTCGGCCACTTTGCGGGCGGCGAGGGCGATGCCTTCGGGCGTGGGCGTGCGCTGGGTCATGGCGCGGGTGTTAGCCTGCGGGGCGCCGGGCGCAAGGGCTTGGGGTAGCTTGAGGCACGGACCTTATCCTCCCTGTTCCGCAGGAATGGGGAGAGGTACCGCACGCGTAGCGGGTGGTGGAGGGGGAGAAACCCCTCCGTCAGCCCTGTGGGCTGCCACCTCCCCATTCCTGCGGAACAGGGAGGATAAGGCGGCATCTTTCCATCACGTCTCCCGTTTCAGAAATTGAACCCCAGTGAAACCGAGGCGACATTGTCGTTGCTGTCGTCGGCATCGGGCCGGAAGCCATGCTGGTGGAGATAGCCGACCTCGAGGTTCACATTCTTCGCCAGCGGGGTCGTCACGGCGATCATGTTGCGCATACGCTCCTCGCCCTGGACGCGCTGGAAGTTCGTTTCGTTGAGGTCGATGAAGCTCTCGTGGCTGAGTACCAGCGCGGTCTTGCTGTCCTTGCGGAAGGGCAGGACATATTTGACGTAAGGGCGCAGCCGGTAGGCGGTGCCGCCGATGCCTTCGCGCCAGCGTTCCTCGACGCGCAGGCGGGCGCTCAGCTGCCCGGGGCCGATCTTCACGATATTATCGAAGGTCACCTGCTGGCGGCCGCGGTGTTCCATCACCGAGAAATGGCCGGCTTCATAGTTCGGATCGTGGGTATAGCCGACCCACACGGTCACCTTGTCGGCCACCCTGTAGCCGATCAGGGAGTTCGATTCGACTTCGTAGAGCCCGTCGCGATCGTCGCTGAAGCGCCCGATCACTTCCTGTGAAAAGCGCCACTTGTCGCCCAGCTTTACCGTCGCGGTGCTGCCCAGCCAAAGCTGCTCATCCTCCGATGCGCAGGCGGGCGCGGCGATGAAGACCACCGCGAGCGTGCATAGGCCATGGATGATCGAGCGCATTGGTTATCTCCCTCCCGAATGGAGTGCGCCGACTATGACTCAATTGTGACAGTTTAATGTCTGTAAGTATTCTGCAGTATGACTCTTTGGTTACAGTCAGCGAAAAAAGCTGCGTGCTCAGCGTGGCCAGTTCCGGGAGCGCGAGGGCAATGGCCCCTCTCTTTTCCCTTTTAGCCTTCAGGTCCGCGAAAGTCGCACCATCTGGTAATATCCCAAAGGCCCGCGCCAAACCTCCAGTTCCAACCCCTGCTCATGCGCGACGCGGCCCACCACGTCGGCAAGGTCCAGCCGGGGCGTGACGTGGAAGCGAGCCAGCCAGCCGAGCAGCAGCTTGCGCAAGGGGCCGGGCAGGCCGGAGCAGTCGCCGAAGTCCACGACGTGCAGCCGTCCGCGCGGAGCAAGCGTCGCGGCGGCCTGTGCAAGCGCGGCCTGCCAGTCCGGGATCATCGAGACGGCGTAGGATAGCATCACGCGCTCGAAGCCTTCGCGGCCCAGCAGCGCGGCGGCGTCGAAGCGGGTGGCGTCGCCCAGCGCCAGTGTGCCGTTCGTGCCCAACGTCTTGCGCGCGGCGCGCAGCATCTCGCTGGAGATGTCGAGGCCGAACAGCTTCACCCCGCGCCACGTTCTGCCGACATGCGCGAGATTGCGGCCGGTGCCGCAGCCGATCTCCAGCACCGCCATGCCGGGCTTGGCGTCGAGTTCGTCGATCAGGCGGTCGCGGCCGAACAGGTAGTATTTGCGGGTCAGGTCGTAGATCGGGCGCTGCCAGCGGTAGATGCGATCCATCAGCGCGGCGTGGTCGGGGGCGAGAGTTGCCATGCGGCTCAGCCCTTGAACACGTAAAGGTGGACGCCGCCGTAGATCGACGAGCGATCGGCCAGCGTCGCCGTCTGCGACTGCTCGACGCGGTAGTCCCAGCGGTCGAGGATGGCATCGGGCACGCGGCCGGGAAGGAGCGAGGGTTCGGCGGCGGTGCGGAACAGGACGCGGGCGCCGGGCTTCGCGGTGCGGGTGATCTCGGTCCACAGTTCGGTAAGCTGCGCGTCGGTCATCCAGTCCTGCGCGTCGAGCAGGACGTAGCGGTCGTAGCTGGCGTTGTCCGCTGCGGCGAGGACATGGGTGAAGTTGGCGTGGCGCAGGTCCAGCCGGTCGAGCCGGTCGCGGACCAGCGGCAGGTTGGCTTCCTGCAGGTACGGGGGCAGGGGGGCCTCGGTGCCCTTGCCGTAGCCGCGCGAGAACGCCTGCCATGCAAAGTAGTTGTCGTTAACCGGGAAGTGGCAGGCCAGCTTCTCCAGCCGGCCGCGCAGCACGTCTGCCATCGACTGGCCGCCCGCCAGCGCGTCGTACTGCGCAGGGGGGATGCCGAGGCCGAACAGCGAGGCGGGGTGCTTGGCCAGCCAGCGCACGAAGCGGCGTTCGAACACCGGGGCGAAGCGCTCGTCGAAGATGCGGCGCTGTTCTTCCATCGATGCAGCGTCGAGGATTTCGGCGGGGTTCACCTTGTGCAGTTTCGCGATGACGTGCGCTGCGCCGATGAAGCCGCCGAGCAGCCCGTGGCGATAGACGCCGCGCGTGAAGGCGCCGATGCGGCGGCGGCCGACGAGGTCGCGGCCTTCCCAGTAGCGGCGGGTGGCTTCGTCGAGATGCGGGGCGAGCTTCTCGCGGTAGAGGGCGACGTTCTCGGCACGGTCGGCCTCGGCGATGAAGCGGCGCACTTCGGCATGGCTGAGGTGGCGCACGGCGGCGTGCTTCAGGTTGTTGAGCGCGATGTGCGCGGTGTTGAGGTCCACCACGGTGATGCCCGCCGGGTCCGCGGTCAGATACGACAGCGCGTTGCAGCCGCCGCTGGCGATGGTGATGATGCGGCTGTCGGGCGTGATCTCCATCGCCGCCATGTCGGCGACCGGGTCCTCCCAGATCTGCGCGTAGACGAGGCCCTTGAAGGCCATGGCGAAAGCCTTGTCGAGCAGCTTGCTCTTGCGCGATGCTTCGTCGCGGACGACCGCGTTCTCGATGAGATTTGAACGGTTGCCGGAAAGAGGGCTGGTCATGGCACTGGCTCCTGCGAAGGGATGCGGCGCGGATGACACCGTGGGGTGACCGGGTGATGACGGGTTGAAGGCGGTTTATGACACTTCGGGGCGGCCTGTGCGGCGTTTGCGGTTGCGTTGTGTGCCGTTAGCGTGCCTTTGGGTGCCGTTATGTGCACCTTGGGTGCCGGACAGTTGAGTTGTCACAGAACGGCCCTATATGGCCCGCTTTCGATTGGCCTCGTTCAATCGGCAAGGCGCATTGGAGACAGGTTGATGAGCAAGGTTCTGGTGATCGGTGCGGGCGGCGTCGGATCGGTCGCGGTCCACAAGATGGCGATGAATCCCGATATCTTCTCGGACATTCACCTCGCCAGCCGCACGGTCTCGAAGTGCGAGGCGATCGCGGAATCGGTCAAGGCGCGCACCGGCGTGACGATCGGCACTTACGCCATCGACGCCGATGACGTGGCGGCGACCTCGGCCCTGATCCGCGAGATCGGTCCGAAGCTGGTGGTTAATCTTGCCCTGCCTTATCAAGACCTTGCGATCATGGATGCCTGCCTTGCGACCGGCACGCACTACATGGACACCGCGAACTACGAGCCCAAGGACGTGGCCAAGTTCGAGTACCACTGGCAGTGGGCCTACCAGGAGCGCTTCAAGGAAGCGGGCCTGATGGCGCTGCTCGGTTCGGGCTTCGACCCGGGCGTCACCAGCGTCTTCGCGATGTGGCTCAAGAAGCACAAGCTGAAGACCATCCGCACGCTCGACATCCTCGACTGCAACGGCGGCGACCACGGCCAGGCTTTCGCGACGAACTTCAATCCGGAAATCAACATCCGCGAAGTGACCGCGCCCGCCCGCCACTGGGAGAACGGCGACTTCGTCGAGACCCCGGCGATGGCCAAGAAGGTGAGCTTCGACTTCGAGGGCGTCGGCCCCAAGAACATGTACATGATGTACCACGAAGAGCTTGAAAGCCTTGCGAAATTCCTGCCGGAAATGGAACGAGGCCGCTTCTGGATGACCTTCGGCGATGCGTATATCCAGCACCTCACCGTGCTGCAGAACGTGGGCATGACCCGCATCGACCCGGTGATCTACAACGGCGTGGAAATCGTGCCGCTGCAGTTCCTGAAGGCGGTCCTTCCCGAGCCTGCATCGCTTGGTCCCACGACCAAGGGCAAGACCAACATCGGCGACATCGCGACCGGCGAAGCGCTCGACGGTTCGGGTGAAAAGACGTTCTACATCAAGAACATCTGCGACCACGAAGACGCATATGCCGAGACTGGCAACCAGGCCGTCAGCTACACCACCGGCGTGCCCGCGATGATCGGCGCGGCCATGGTCGTGACGGGTGCATGGTCGGGTGAGGGCGTGTTCAACATGGAGCAGTTCGATCCCGATCCCTTCATGGACATGCTCAACAAGCACGGCCTGCCGTGGACCGTCGAGGAACTGTCTGAGCCGCTTCCGTTCTGATGGGCGGCCGCTCGCGCCTCCTGTTCCTGACCGCGCTGGGTGCGCTGGCGCTGGGTGGCTGCACCCCCGCCGAAGCGCCCCAACCCGGCCCTGTTGCGCCCGGGCCGGTCACGCCCACGGCGCCGACCGGTCCCGCCGAGCCTGCAGGCAACCAGTCCTATGCGCGCGACATGAACGCGGCGGACAAGGCGGCCTGCACCTCCGGCGGTGGCACGGTGCAGCGGCGCGGCATGCTCGGCATGGAAATGTGCGTGCACGCTTACGCGGACGCGGGCAGGCAGTGCACCGATTCCGCGCAGTGCGAGGGCAAGTGCGTGGGCAGCGCGGGTTCGGTAGCGCCGGACAAGGCGGCGACCGGGCAATGCCAGGCCGATGATCGCCTGTTCGGCTGCTATGCGGAGATCAAGGGCGGCAAGTCCGCCTATGCGATCTGCGTCGACTGAGCGGCATGAACTGGTCCTTCGTCGCGCCCGTGGCTTTGCTGGCGGGCTCCAACCTGTTCATGAACACGGCGTGGTATCTCCACCTCAAGGTGCCCGGAAAGGCGCTGTGGGTGGCGATCGCGATGAGTTGGGGCATCGCCTTCTTCGAATACTGTCTGGCCGTTCCCGCCAACCGGATCGGCAGTTCCGCCTATTCGCTCGGCCAGCTCAAGGTCATGCAGGAGGCTTTCTCGCTGCTGGGCTTCGTGCTCGTGGCCTGGGCGCTGTTCGGGCAGAAGCCGGGCTGGAACGAGATCGTCGGCTTCTGCCTTGTCGGGGCAGGGGCGTGGTTCATCTTCAAAGGCCCGCTGGGCTGACTTGGGACTAAGCATCATGGAAACCAGAGCCGGCGATCCGGGCGCTTTCGCGAACTTCGACCTGTCGCGCGTCGACAGTCCCGCCTTCGTGGTCGATGCGGCCAAACTGCGTTCCAACCTGCGCATCCTGAGCGACATTGGCGAACAGTCTGGCGCGAAGGTGCTGTCGGCGCTGAAGGCCTTCTCGATGTGGTCCACCGCGCCGATCGTGGGCGAGTATCTCGACGGCGTCTGCACTTCGGGCCTGTGGGAAGCGCGCCTCGCCTCGGAATTCTACGACGGCGAGATCGCCACGTACTGCGCGGCTTACAAGGCGGAGGACATGGACGAGATCCTGCGCCTCTCCGACCACGTGATCTTCAACTCGCCCGCCCAGATCGAGCGCTTCTGGCCCTTCATCGAAGGTGCCCGCGCGCGCGGAGAGAGCTTCGACATCGGCCTGCGCGTCAACCCGCTGCACCCCGAGGGTGAAGTCCCCAAGTACGACCCGAGTGCCCCGCATTCGCGCCTCGGCTTCCCGATCGACCAGCTTACCGAGGACCATGTCGGCCTGATCGACGGCATCCACTTCCATAACTTGTGCGAGCAGGATTTCGAGCCGCTCAAGCGGACGTGGGACAAGGTTTTCGACTTCCTCGAGCCGTTCTTCGGCCAGCTCAAGTGGATCAACATCGGCGGCGGCCACCACGTCACCCGCGCGGATTACCAGCGCGAGGAATTGATCGAATTCCTCGCCGACATGGCCGAGGATACCGGTGCCGAAATCTACATCGAACCTGGCGAGGCGGTTGCGCTGGACGCCGGGATTCTGGTGGGCACCGTGCTCGACGTGGGCTGGAACGGCATGCCGGTGGCGATCGTCGACATTTCCGCCACCTGCCACATGCCCGATGTGATCGAGGCGCCGTATCGCCCCGCCATGCTTGGCGAACGCGGCGAGGATGAAGCCGAGGCCATACGTCTCGGCGGCCCGTCGTGTCTCGCGGGCGACGTGATCGGCGACTATGTGCTGCCGGCCGATCCCGAAGCCGGACAGCGCTTCGCGTTCCTCGACCAGGCGCATTACTCGATGGTCAAGACGACGACCTTCAACGGCGTGCCGTTGCCGTCGATCTGGCTGTGGGATTCGGAAACCGACGCGCTCGAATGCGTCCGCCGGTTCGATTACGAGGACTTCCGCGGCCGTCTGAGCTGATCCCCGGAGGTATCCTGACGCGGGCGTTAAGCATGAAAGGGGCGGGTGTCTGCGAAGCTGCAACCACCCGCCGTGCCCATGATGCAGCCAATCCCGTTAAGGCGAATCGTCCGGGACCGATCCTGCGCCTTGCCGCGTTGCAAACGATGACACGGACGGCCTGACTGTCACTGGGGTGTCATCACGCTGCAATGGAGTGGATCAATGCAAACCGCTGCAGAAAAACGGAATTTCCTGAGATCGTACGCCCGGTTCGGCGCCTTCTTCCGGCTAGATGACGTTTTTGTGAAAGTCCCCGTTTTTCACTTGCGATTCATGTCCTGAGCCTTATATCCCGCCCCTCGCTGCCCCATGGGGACTTCCAAACCGCAAGGCAGCTCTTGTCTGTTAACACACCGTTTGGGGGTCCCTTGAGTTGCACGCATTCCTCGACGCACCGGCCGTAGCGCGCACCCTCGCGCCTGACGAACCAGTCATTCTGAACCGCCCGCATGCTGCGGCGCGCGCTGCCCGATTCTTCGCCACGAAGTTTCCGGGCAAGTCGCTCTATGCGGTGAAGGCGAACCCGTCGCCCGACCTCGTCCAGATCCTCTGGGACAACGGCATCACGCACTACGACGTCGCCTCGATCACCGAGGTGCGCATGGTGCGCGGCGTCCTGCCGGACGCGACCCTGTGCTTCATGCACCCGGTCAAGACCGCCAGCGCGATCCGCGAAGCCTACTTCCAGCACGGCGTGCGCACCTTCAGCCTCGACACCCTTGAGGAAGTCGAGAAGATCGTCGAAGCCACCACCGATGCCGAGGGCAACACCGCCACCGACCTGCGCCTCTGCGTGCGTCTGCGAGTGTCGTCCGAGTATTCGGAACTGAGCCTCGCGTCGAAGTTCGGCATCGACGTTGCCGATGCGGGCGAACTGCTGCAGGCCACCCGTCAGGTCGCCGACTGGCTGGGCGTGTGCTTCCACGTCGGTTCGCAGGCGATGACGCCGTTCGCCTACGTGCAGGCGCTCGAGCGCGCCCGTGCGGCCATTGCAGCCGCTGGCGTGGTCATCGACATGGTCGACGTCGGCGGGGGCTTCCCCTCGTCGTACCCGGGCATGGAACCGCCGCCGCTCGAGGACTACTTCGCGATCATCCACCGCCACTTCGAGGCGCTGCCGATCGCCTACAACGCAGAGCTGTGGTGCGAGCCCGGCCGCGCGCTGTCAGCCGAGTACAACTCGCTGATCGTCAAGGTCGAGAAGCGTCGCGGTGACGAACTGTACATCAACGACGGTGCTTATGGCGCGCTCTACGATGCGGCGCACGTCGCGTGGCGCTTCCCGGTCAAGGCCATCGGCCGCATCGACAAGAATGGGGACGGCGAGCGTTCGTCGGAACTGAAGGAGTTCTCCTTCTACGGCCCGACCTGCGACGATGCCGACTTCATGGAAGGCCCCTTCCTGCTCCCCGCCGACATCAAGGCGGGCGACTGGATCGAGGTCGGCATGCTGGGCGCCTATGGTGCCGCCATGCGCACGACGTTCAACGGCTTCGGCGGCGGTGAGGTCGTCCTGGCCCAGGACGAGCCGATGGCCAGCCTCTACACCGGCCGCAAGGATCCGCGCGTTTCGGACAACGTCGTCTCGCTGCGCTGATCCGATCAGTTACGAATAACGAGAGGCCCCCGGGACCGACGGTTCCGGGGGTTTTCGTTTGCGTGGGCGATTGGGGCGATCTTAACACTCCGCGGGCTACATGGCGCTGATGCCGAAACTCGACGACCGCACCCCGATCCCGCGCTGGCGGATGCTCATGCCTGCGATGGTGGCGCTGGCTTTCCTGCCGGTGCTGCTGGCGCCGGTGCCGGGTTTCGTCGACATGCCGTCGCACATGGCACGGCATCACGTTCTGGCCAACATCACGGCCGATCCTGCGCTGAGCAGGATGTTCGCGGTACATTGGCAGTGGATCGCCAACCTCGGTGCCGATCTGCCTTCGGTGCTGCTGGCGCCCCTGCTGGGCAGCGAGCGTGCGACGCTGGTGGTTGGAGCCTTGCTGGCGCCGCTGACGGTCATGGGCCTGTTCCAGCTTTCCCGCGCCGCGCATGGGCGAGTGAGCGCAAGCGCTTTCGTTGCACTGCCTTTCGCCATGCATCAGGCATGGATGTGGGGGTTTCTCAATTACTGCATGGGCATCGGTCTGGCCTTGCTGGTTGCGGCATGGCTGTACACCCGGCCGCGCGAAAGCGGACGCGAGCAGGTGATTCTGGCAGTTGCGGCGCTGGTCGTGTGGACGGCGCATATGGCGAGTTGGGTGGTCCTGCTTATCCTGGCGGCGGGCAACGAGTTGGGGAAGCTCGGAAGCTGGCGCGAGGTGTGGCCGGCGATGCGGCGCAATCTCGTTCTGCTGGTGCCGGTCATGCCGCTGCTGCTCTGGCGTTCCGAGGCGGCGGGGCAGGGGGGCGGCCCGGCTTACGTCGACTTCGTGAACACCAAGATCGTGGTCTTCGCCAGCGTGCTGCGAGGCACGGACAAGCTGGTGGATATCGGTTTGCTGGCGGCGCTGGCCTGCGTCAGTGGGGTTGCCTTGCTGTGGGCGTCGGGGCGCAGGCTGGAGCGGAGGTTGCTCGTCAGCGGGGTGCTGCTCGCCTTCGCGGCGGTCGCGGCCCCCACGACGATCCTCAATGCATGGGGCACGGACTTGCGTACCGCGCCTATCGCGCTACTGGTCCTTGTGCTGGCGATCACGCCGAGCGCCCGTCCCGAACGGGAGCGCCTGATCGTGATGGCGGGAATCGCCTTGTTTTGCGTGCGCGTCGGGACAGTGACCCGGGATTGGGTGCGGCATGGCCACGTCCTCGAACAACGCCTGAAGCTGCTCGGCGCCGTGCCGCGCGGAGGGCGCGTGGGCTACCTCTGGGCGGCGCCGGATTGCGGTTTTCCCTGGCGTCTGGTGCCGGACGAAAAGCTGGGCAGCTACGCTCTCACGCGCAGGGATGCCTACGTCAACACGCTGTTCATGGTCGACAATGCCAAGCTGATGACCGTCCGCGACCCGCTCCTCGCGCAGCGCTGGTCCGGCGGGACGCAGGACGTAGCGCCGCTTTGCCCTCAAAACCGGCCGGACCTTGCCGCGATGAACGGCAAGATCGCGGCCATGCGTGCGGATGGTTTCGACGCGGTCTGGGTTTCGGGCGGGATTCCTGCCGACCTGCCGCCGCCGCCGGGCTTCGTCGTGGCGAAGCGGGCGGGCGGCGACACGCTGTTTGTCAGGCGCTGACGAACAGGTCCTTGTAGGCGCGCGGCTGGCTGCGCAGGAACTGCGGCGCGACGGCGATCTTTGCGCCCAGCGCCGCTGCTGCATGCCACGGCCAGCGCGGGTCGTAGAGCACAGTACGCGCAAGTCCGATCATGTCGGCATCGCCAGTCGCGATGATGGCTTCGGCCTGCTCCGGTTCGGTGATCAGGCCCACGGCGATCACCGGTATGGACACCGCCTGCTTCACCGCCCTTGCAAGCGGCACCTGATAGTTGGGGCCGACGGGAATCTTCTGCTCGATGTGCAGCCCGCCGCTGGAGACGTGGATCGCAGCCGCGCCGCGTGCTTCCAGAGCCCTGGAGAAGGCAACAGTCTGCTCGATGTCCCAGCCGCCCTCGACCCAGTCGGTGCCGGATAGTCGCACCGTCACCGGCTTCTCGGCAGGGAAGGCTGCGCGCACCGCATCGTAGACTTCTAGCGGGAAGCGCATGCGGTTCTCGAGGCTGCCGCCGTACTCATCCGTGCGCGTGTTGGAGAGCGGCGAGAGGAACTGGTGCAGCAGGTAGCCGTGCGCGGCATGGATCTGGATGGCGTCGATCCCGAGCCGTGCGGCGCGATGCGCGGCCTCGGCAAAGGCGGTGCGGACGCGGGCTAGCCCGGCGCTGTCCAACGCCACCGGCGCGTTCTCATGCTTCTGGAAGGGCAGGTCGGAGGCGGAGACCGTTTGCCAGCCGTTGGCTGCGTCCGGTGCGATCTGGGCGCCGCCGTCCCATGGCTTGGCGGTGCTGGCCTTGCGGCCGGCGTGGGCAAGCTGGATGGCGATGGGCATGTCCGACCAGCGGCGGACGCTTTCCAGGACTTTGCCCATGGCTGCCTCGGTCGCGTCGTCCCACAGGCCTACGTCGGCGTAGGAGATGCGCCCCTCGGGCAGGACGGCGGTTGCCTCGATTGTCAGGATGGCGGCGCCCGACTGGGCAAGCTGACCGAGGTGCTGGGTGTGCCAGTCGGTCATGCGACCGTCCTCGGCGGAATACTGGCACATCGGCGCGATGACGATGCGATTGGCGAGCGTGACGTCGCCGAGAGTGAGGGGCTCGAAGAGCTTTGCCATGGATGGTCCTCTGGTCATGTCGTTGCGAGGGGGGAGGGAGCGCTGGAAGCGCCGCAACGCACGTGCACTTGGGAACGGAGCGGGCTAGAAAAAAGGCCCCCCGCGCGGTGCGGAGGGCCTTTCGGACAAGAATATCTTGCAACTGCGAAAGCGCGCCGCGCGCCTCAGGCGGCGAGGCGCATTTCCAGCCTGTCCCAGATTTCGACCAGGGCTTCGGTCAGTTCGCGCATCATCTCTTCGGTGTGCGCGGGGCCGGGGGTGAAGCGCAGGCGCTCGGTGCCGCGCGGGACGGTCGGGAAATTGATCGGTTGCACGTAAGCACCATATTCGGCGAGCAGGATGTCGCTGATCTGCTTGGCGCGCACCGGATCGCCCACCATGAGCGGGACGATGTGCGTGACGGAGTCCATAACCGGCAGGCCCGCATCGCGGAACATCTGCTTCATCATCGCGGCGGAACGCTGCTGGCCCTCACGCTCGACGCTCGAGCTCTTGAGGTGACGCACCGAAGCGAGCACGCCCGCGACCAGCACCGGCGAGAGCGAGGTCGTGAAGATGAAGCCCGGCGCGTAGGAGCGGATGCAGTCGATGATCTTGTTGTTGGTGGCGATATAGCCGCCCATGACACCGAACGCCTTGCCCAGCGTGCCCTCGATGATGTCGATGCGGTGTGCAGCCTCGTCACGGTCGGTGATGCCGCCGCCGCGTGGGCCGTACATACCGACCGCGTGGACTTCGTCGATGTAGGTGAGGGCGTTGTACTTTTCGGCGAGGTCGCAGATCGCGTGGATCGGGGCGACGTCGCCGTCCATCGAATAGACCGATTCGAAGGCGATCAGCTTGGGCAGGGCAGGATCGGTCTCGGCCAGCAGTTCCTCGAGGTGTTCGAGGTCGTTGTGGCGCCAGACCTTCTTTTCGCAGCCCGAATTGCGGATGCCTGCGATCATGCTGGCGTGGTTCAGTTCGTCCGAGAAGATCACGCAGCCGGGCAGCAGCTTGGCCAGCGTCGAAAGCGTGGCGTCGTTCGAGACGTAGCCCGAAGTGAACAGCAGCGCGCCCTGCTTGCCGTGCAGGTCGGCCAGTTCGGCCTCGAGGTCGACATGGTAATGCGTGTTACCGCCGATATTGCGGGTGCCGCCGGAGCCGGCGCCGACGTCGTGCAGAGCCTCTTCCATGGCCTCGATCACCTTGGGGTGCTGGCCCATGGCGAGATAGTCGTTGGAGCACCACACGGTGATCGGCTTCGGCCCGTTGTGGCCGGCGAAGCACCGCGCGTTCGGATAGGCGCCCTTGTTGCGCAAGATGTCGATGAAGACGCGGTAGCGCCCTTCGGAGTGAAGGCGCTCGATCGCCTGGTCGAAAATGTGCTCGTAGTTCACGGTGTCGACTTTGTCCTGCCTTGCCTGTTCCGGCGCCTGCCCAAAGCGTTGCGTCCGTTGCCCGGACTGCATTTGCTGCGGCCAATAGCTTATCGCGTCTCTCATTGCCAGTCGCTTGTACCTAAGGGCTAATCGGAAAACGTGCCTGCGGAAAACGGGATTTTGGAAGGCTCGTGCCCCGCAACGATCGTCATCTGCGGCGCGTCGCGGTGCAATGCATTGATCGTCATCAACCAGGAGAGGGTTTCTCTGCGGAAAGAGGCAATCTCTCCGCGGGTGGCGATGCGTGCGGGAAGGCGCAATTCCTTCCAGTTGACGGCGAGCTTGGCGATGTCACCGGTGAACAGGAACTCGCGATCGTCCGAGAGCCGGACGTAGACCATGTTCGCTTCCGGCGCGACGCCGCTGGCCGGAATCACCACGACGCCGGGCGCGAGCGTATAAGGCACGTCGCCCGAGGGCGGCAGTTCCTGCTCCACCCGGTGCGTGCCCGTTGGATAGCCGCCGTTGTGAGTCGGCTTGTCGGCGAGCAGGATGACGTGGGAGGCTTTCGACAATGCGGTCTCGATGCGGGCCTGTGCCTCGCCGCTGTACCGATCGAACTCGTGCGTCATGGCCGAGGAGCGGGAGATTCCGGCGTCGATCACGATCGGGCCGTTGCCCGGCACGATCAGTTCATAAGCGCTGATAATGTTGGGAGCTTGCCGCAGACCGCCGCCCGCCACCAGCATGTTGCGCGAGGTCATGCGCAGGCCCACCGTCTCGACGCGCAGTTCGATGGGGCGCTGGCCATCGCTCGCGTCCGCGAGCTTGCGCAGAGCGCCTATCGTCAGCGGCTTTGCCCTGGGCTCACCGCTCCCGATCCCGGCCCCGGCATCGGCCAGGAACCAGTAGTAGGGGATGGCGATGATGAGCAGTACCGACAACAACCATACATTGAGCCGTCGCGTCAAAACCTCTCGATCCTCATGAGCCCGTAATGCGCCAGCTTCTCGGCATAGGCACCGGGCAATTCTCCCTGTCCGGTGAATAGCGCGCGGTCGGGTCGTTGGCGAGAATATTCCTGTCCCGCAGTGAGACGCGCGACCTGCCGCGCGATGCCTTGTGCGCCGTGCACGAAGCGTACGCCTGGGCCGAAAGCCTCGGCGAGTTCGGCTTCGACCAGCGGGAAATGCGTGCACGCGAGAACCACGGTGTCGATGCGCTCGCCATCGGGCTGCATGCGCAGCGCCTGGGCGGCATGACGGATGAGCGCGGGATCGACGGGTTCGCCGCGCAGCTTGGCCTCGGCCGCCTCGACGAGACCGGGCGCGCCGTGGCGGAGCAGCCGCTTTCCGGCGGCGAATTCGTGCTCCAGCCGGTCGACATAGGCCTGCCGGATCGTCGCCTCGGTGCCGAGCAGGCCGATCACGCCGGTCTTCGTCATCGCGGCGGCGGGCTTGATGGCGGGCACGGTGCCGACGATCGGCACTTCCAGCACTTCGCGCACCATGCCCAGCGCGATGGTCGAGGCGGTGTTGCAGGCGATGCAGACCAGACGCGGGCGGAAACGCTCCGTCATGCGGCCGAGCAGCCCGGCCACGCGCGCCGCGATCTGCGCCTCGGTCTTGGTGCCGTAAGGCAGTCCGGCGGTGTCGGCGGCATAGATGATCGGCGCATCAGGCAGGGCCTTGCGCACTTCCTCCAGCACGGTGAGCCCGCCGACGCCCGAATCGAACAGCAGGATCGGCGACGTCGCATCGATCCTTGCAAGCGTGGTGGCGACGCTCTGCGGCGCGCTCTCGATATCGGAAGCCATCATCAATCCCTGGACCTTGCCACCTGTTAACCGCGTCGGGGTTGTCCCGGCAACGCCGAATGCTGCAACCTGTCTTCTGCAAAGCGCGATAGGGCGCTAAGGCGCGTCGCATGACTTGGATTCTTCCGCTCGTACTCGGCTATCTGCTCGGCTCCGTGCCGTTCGGCCTCATTCTGACCCGGGTGACCGGCGCTGGCGACTTGCGCTCGATCGGATCGGGCAACATCGGCGCGACCAACGTGCTGCGCACCGGGCGCAAAGGCCTTGCCGCTGCCACGCTGCTGCTGGACCTGCTCAAGGGGCTGGCGGCGGTGTTGATCGCTGCGCAGATCTGGCCCGAAACGGCACCGCTGGCAGCCCTGGGCGCGCTCCTCGGCCACTGCTTCCCGGTCTGGCTGCGTTTCAAGGGGGGCAAGGGCGTGGCGACCGCAGCGGGCGTGGCCTTCGGTCTCGCATGGCCGGTCGGGCTGGCTTACGCGCTGACGTGGATCGGGTTGCTGGCGACGGTTCGCATCTCCTCGGTATCGGGCATGACTGCGGCGATCGTCGCGCCGCTTGCCGCGTTCGTGCTGGGCTATCCGCAGGCGGGGTTGGTCCTGACCGTCATTGCCGCGCTCGTGCTGTTCCAGCACCGTGAGAACATCGCCCGTCTGCGTGCGGGAACCGAACCGCGCATCGGAGGCGGCAAGAAAAAGTGAGTGCCCCGGGCGGTCTTTCGCGGGACGAGGCCTTCGCCCGCATTCGCCTGTTACGCTCGCCCCATGTCGGACCGGTCACTTACCGCCACCTCCTGGCCCGGTTCGGCAACGCAGTAAATGCGATCGCGGCCTTGCCGGAGGTCGCGGGGCGATCCGGACGTCCTTACGCACTCGCGCCGGAGCGCCGCGTTCACGACGAGATCGCCGCCGCTCGCAAAACCGGCGCGCGTTATCTCTTCCACGATTCGCCGGACTATCCGCGCCTGCTCGGCGAGACCGAGGGCGCGCCGCCGATCCTGACCTGGCGCGGAGACATGTCCGTGCTGGCGCGGCCGTGCGTCGCCATGGTCGGCGCGCGCAATGCTTCCGCTGCCGCGATCCGGCTGGCGCGGGAGTTTGCGCATGAACTGGCCGGAGAGGGCTGGACAGTCGTTTCCGGCCTCGCCCGCGGCATCGACGGGGCCGCGCATCAGGGCGCACTCGCGGCGGGTGGAGCGACCGTGGGCATCATCGCCAGCGGCATCGACATCACGTATCCGCCCGAGCACGCAGCCCTGCAGGAAGAGGTCGCGACGCGCGGTCTGCTGCTGGCGGAGCAGCCTCCCGGCTCCGAGCCGCTGGCACGCCATTTCCCCTCCCGCAACCGGATCATCGCCGGGTTGTGCCTGGGCACCTTGGTGGTCGAGGCAGCGCCGAAGTCCGGCTCGCTCATTACCGCGCGGCTGGCGGGCGAGATGGGGCGGCAGGTCATGGCGATCCCCGGCTCTCCGCTCGATTCGCGCTCGCATGGCTGCAACCAGTTGATCCGCGACGGCGCCACGCTGGTGCAGGCAGCGCAGGACGTGATCGAGGAACTGACCGACTTTTCGGGCGCGGTGCCGACGAGCCTGCGCGAAGCGCCCCGTGACTGGGTCGAGGAAGTGCCGTCGGCAGCGGCCGCCAATCCCGCCGACGTGGCGGGTCTGCTCACGACCGCGCCGGTTGCCGTCGATGAACTGATCCGCCAGTCGGGCGCGAGCGCCGCTGCCGTTCAGCTTGCCCTGCTAGAGTTGGAACTGGACGGCAGGCTCGCCCGCCACGCCGGTGGGCGGGTCAGTCTTGGGTGAGGCTGCCCGGAAGAAATCGACGGTGCGTCTTTATCCCGCAGCGCTTATGCGGCAAGGGAGCCGTCCCGGCGGGGCTTGACGGCCCGGTCGAACACGACCCACCTTGTACGTGTATGTATGCGTGCGCGCACGCGAGGGGCAGATCGAGTTAGAGAATGCAGCTAGTCATCGTAGAATCGCCCGCCAAGGCAAAGACCATCGAGAAGTATCTGGGCAAGGACTACAAGGTCCTCGCCAGCTACGGCCACGTCCGCGACCTGCCGCCCAAGGACGGCTCCGTCCGCCCGGACGAGGAGTTCGCGATGGACTGGGAACTCTACGGCGACAAGCAGCGCCAAGTGAAGGCGATCACCGATGCGGCCAAGACCGCCGACCGCCTGATCCTCGCGACCGACCCTGATCGCGAGGGCGAGGCGATCTCGTGGCACGTGCGCGAACTGCTGGCCAAGCGCAAGGCGCTGCCCAAAGACGTGCAGCGCGTCACTTTCAACGCGATCACCAAGGAAACCGTCACCAAGGCGATGACCCAGCCGCGCGAGCTGGATCAGGACCTGATCGACGCCTACCTCGCCCGCCGTGCGCTGGACTACTTGTTCGGCTTCACGCTTTCGCCTGTGCTGTGGCGCAAGCTGCCCGGCGCCAAGTCGGCGGGCCGCGTGCAGTCGGTGGCACTGCGCCTGATCGTCGATCGCGAGCGCGAGATCGAGGCGTTCACGCCGCAGGAGTACTGGTCCGTTGCCGCGCAGATGGCGCATGACGGGACCGACTTCACCGCCAAGCTGGTGACGTTCGAGGGCCAGAAGCTCGACCGCCTGAGCCTGGGCGAAGAGGGCATCGCCATGCGGGCCAAGACCGCGGTGGAGCAGGGCGCCTTCAAGGTCGAGGGCGTCGAGACCAAGCCGCATCGCCGCAACCCGCAGCCGCCGTTCACCACCTCGACCTTGCAGCAGGAGGCCGCACGCAAGCTGGGCTTCTCGGCCAGCCAGACGATGCGCGTGGCGCAAACGCTCTATGAAGCGGGTGCTATCACCTACATGCGTACCGATGGCGTGCAGATGGACCCGAGTGCGATCTCGGCCGCCCGCGCCGCCATCGCCGAGCGCTTCTCTGGCCACTTCGTTCCCGAAAAGCCGCGCCACTACGAGACCAAGGCCAAGAACGCGCAGGAAGCGCACGAGGCGATCCGTCCCACCGAGTTCACCAAGGACCGCTTCGGTTCAGGGGACGAGGCGCGCCTGTACGATCTGATCTTCAAGCGCGCGATGGCCAGCCAGATGGCTTCGGCCCAGCTTGAGCGTACCACCGTAACCCTGCGCGACGGAACTGGCCGCAACGAACTGCGCGCCACCGGCACCGTGGTGAAATTCCCGGGCTTCCTTGCCGTCTACGAGGAAGGCCGCGACAACAAGGCCGACGATGACGACGAGGCAGGCCTGCTGCCCTTCATGAAGGCGGGCGACATGCCGGCCAAGAAGGACGTGACCGCCGAGCAGCACTTCACCCAGCCGCCGCCGCGCTTCTCGGAAGCCAGTCTTGTGAAGCGGCTGGAGGAACTGGGCATCGGGCGTCCTTCGACATATGCCGCGACGATCCAGGTCATCAAGGACCGCGCTTACGTGCGGACCGAGAAGAACCGTTTCTTCGCAGAGGAGACGGGGCGACTTCTCACCTCGTTCCTCGAACGCTTCTTCCCCCGCTACGTGGCTTATGAATTCACGGCGGGCATGGAGGACGAACTCGACGACGTTTCGGGCGGACGCCAGGAATGGAAGGCCCTGCTCGAAGCCTTCTGGCGCGACTTCAAGCCCAAGTCCGACGAGGTGATGGAGAAGAAGCCCTCGGAAGTGACCGAGGCGCTGGACGAGTTCCTCTCCGATTACCTGTTCCCGCCCAAGGCGGACGGCACTGATCCGCGTGTCTGCCCCAAGTGCGGCGAGGGGCGCCTGTCCCTGCGCGGCGGTCGTTACGGCGCGTTCGTGGCGTGCTCGAACTATCCGGAGTGCAAGTTCACCCGCAAGTTCGCGCAGCCCGGAGGCAACGCCGAAGGCGGCGATGACGAAGGGCTGGGCAAGGACCCGGAGACCGGCATGGAGATCATGCGCCGTACCGGGCGCTTCGGTCCTTATATCCAGCTGGGCGAGGGCAAGGAGGCCAAGCGCGCCTCGATCCCCAAGGATATCGACGAACTGACGCTGGAATGGGGCATCAAGCTGCTCAGCCTGCCGCGCACCGTGGGTCCGCACCCGGAGACGGGCAAGGATATCACTGCCAGCATCGGCCGTTACGGCCCGTACCTCGCGCATGACGGCAAGTATGCGCGGCTGCGTTCGACGGCGGAAGTGTTCGACACCGGCATGAACGCCGCGGTCTCGATGCTGGCTGACGCCGCCAATCGCGGCGGCGCGGCCTCGCGCACCAAAGCGGAACCGCTCAAGGTGCTGGGCGCGCATCCGACCAGCGGCGGCGAGATCAAGGTCATGGCGGGACGCTACGGCCCTTACGTCACCGACGGCACCACCAACGCCACCCTCCCGCGCGACCAGAAGCCGGAAGACCTCACCGCCGAGCAGGCCGTCGTGCTGATCGACGAGAAGGCGGCCAAGGGGCCGGCCAAGGGCAAGAAGAAGGCGCCAGCCAAGAAGGCGGCGCCCAAGAAGACTGCCGCCGCCAAGACGGACGGGGCCAAGAAGCCGGCGGCAAAGAAGGCAACGGCCAAGAAAGCAGCGCCGAAGAAGAAGGCGGCCGCAGATACCGATCAGGGCAGCGCCGCACCGTGGGATGTCGAAGCATGAGCGACAAGGTTGCCAAGCACAAGCAGCCCTGGAAGCCCGAGGAACTGCAGAAGCTGCAGACCCTCGCGGGCAAGGGCAAGGGCCTCAAGGAAATTGCCAAGGCCCTCAACCGAACCGAGGAATCGACCAAGGATGCGGCGCGCCAGCATGGCATGAACATCGCCAAGGCGCGGTGACGGTCTCCCGCCCCGGATCAGTTCCGGGGCGGCGTCATTTCAGCCGCCACAGCGCGAACCGGCGGGTGCCTAGGCTGACTTGCGTATAAGTTTGGTAGTCGCTGCGCAGCGCTTCCATGACGATGTCGCGCGTCTTGTCGTTGGCGCGGTTCGGGCGCTTGGACAGCCCGACCACCACCACGCCGGGGCGGCTGGCCATGATGCGGCGTACTTCGCTCACCGGGTCGATGTTCAGCGCGCCCGCTTCGTTCATCGCATTGAGGTGGCTTGGGTAGGCAAATCGCGTTGGAATGCAGGCGTTGGTGGTGCGATAGAGCGCGCTGTCGCCCTCGAAGACGTAAAGGCAGCGGCCTTGCAGTTCGCGCGTGATCGCGTGTGTCATGCTCGCGAACTGCGTGGCATCGCCCCTTTCGCGAACCTGCAGGGCGGGTACCGCGATTGCACCGACGACACCCATGCCCAGGAGCAGTTGGCCGTACCAGCGCTCTCCCGGGCGGCTACGTGCGAGGGCCGGCGCGGCAAGCACGCTCAGCGGCACCAGCACGGGGCCGAGATAGTGGTCGTACCAAGTGCCGAAAACCAGGAACCCGCCGATGCTCGCCAGCGCCCAAATGCGCAGGGACGGCAGGGCTGCCGGGCGCACTCCGCGAACGGGGCGCAGGTGGTGGGGTGCCAGAAGCAGGGCGAGCGCGAAAGGGATCAGCGCCAGGCATTCCTTGGCGAGCCGACCGAAGGCATCGGCCATGTCCGTCGTGCGGCCCAGGATCGAGGCAAAATTGGCCTGCACGAAGGCATCGCCGTGGCCGAGCCATGCATAGCCTGTCCAGACCGCCGCAGTCGGAGCCAGCGCCGCCGCGATCCATCCGGCGCCCGTCAGGACCAGTCTCCGGGGCGGCCAGCCGTCCGCCCTGCCGCGTCCCAGCAGCATCAGGCCAAAGGCAGCGCCTTCGAAGACCGCCGTGTACTTGATCTGCATCGCAAGCCCGAACAGCAGCATCGCCTTCAGGCCGCGGCGGGCAAGCAAGGGATCGTGCGCCCGCGTTCGCACATCGACGACGATCAGCGCGGCAAGGGCGACAGGCAGGTTGTAGAACACCGGCGACTGGCCAAGCGCCACGTTGAACACCGGCTGCCAAAGCAGATAGACCAGCCCCGCCCACTGCGCTGCGCGGGGCGGAGCGATGCGGCGGGCGATGCGCTCGATGACCAGCGCGGTGAGCACCGAGCAGGCAAGGCCGAGCAACTGATAAGTCAAGACCGGATCGAACCGCAGGGCGTAAACGGCGCGATAGAGCGCGAACAGGCCCCAGGGCTTGCGATCCCAGATGTCGACGTAGGGAAGGGCGCCCTGCGCCATGCGCTGCCCGACGAGGAGGTAGAACTGCTCGTCCGACTGGAATGCGGGCTTGCCCAGCATCAGCAGTCGCAATGCGAAGGCGATCGGCAGGTACAGCGCGAGCGAACCCAACCGAAGCCGGGCGCCGATAGGACGGCGAACGGCAATCGGAACATTCCGTTGCGCCGCAGCGGCACTCCGCGCGACCATGAGCGACCCTTTCCTCGTTCCGGCCGCGGGGGGAACGGCGGTTGTTGGGAAAGGGCGCTTAAGGCGTTTTGATTGCAGGAATGCGACGGCGGATCGCGCCGTCGCCAGACTTCCGCGGCGTTACGAGCGCTTCTTCGTCTCGTTCGACGGTTTGGCCGTCGGCGCCGGTGTAGGCTTGGCCGTTGGGGCGGCCGTCGGTGCCGGCACCGGGACGGCGGGAATCGGCTGCCCGGGTGCAGGCTTCGTCGGCGCCGGTCCTGGAGGATTGAGGCCGGGCTCGACCGTCACCGAAGGCTTCACTGGCCTTACGCCGGCCTTGATGAGCCAGGACGAAATGCCGTCAGCCGTCGCCTGCATGCCGGCCTTGTTGAGATGCCATTGCAAGCCCTGCCGCCCGTCGTAGCCTTGCGGGGAGCCGATCATCCACGGCTCCTTGTCGCAAGGGGTGTGGGTGGCCGAGGACTGGTTCATCTCGACGACGATGGTGCCGTGCGCCTGTGCCACGCGGCCGGTGATCTCGGCAAGGCGGCGGCCGATCTCGCGCACGATCGCGGCGTCGGTCTCGCTGACCGGGGTGTCGGCGCAGAGCTTGCCCGGCGGCGGCACGGGGGTCAGGTACTGGACGAAGACGATGCGCGCCTGCGGGGCGGTCGCCTTGATGCGGCGGGCGATCTCGTTGAGCTGCGCCTCGTCGCGGACGTAGTCGGCCTCGGTGGGGATGCGGACCGGGCCGCAGGCCTTGGTCTTGGCGCCCGAGGCGGCGATGATCTTCGCGTTGAAGGCGCAAGTCGCCGAGAACAGGTTGCCGATGTACGACAGGTCGTTGCCGCCGATGGTGATCGTGACCAGCCGGGTGTCGGGCGTGACGCTGTTGATCTGCGGCGGCACTTCGCCCCAGGGGCCGAGCACGTTGTCGGTCACCGCACCCGAGCAGGAACGGTCGATCAGCACCATGCCGAAGCGCTCGGCGAGCAGCGTCGGGTAGTTGTTGAAGCTCTGACCGCAGCGCGCGGGCCAGCTCGGCTTGACCGGCGGCAGCTGCGGTCCCGCAGCGAACGACGAGCCGATGGCGACGTAGCGTTGCCCGGCCAGGTTCTCTTCCACCAGGGTGACCTGCGCCTTCTCGGCGGCCACGGCCTTCATGTAAGGCGTGGCGCAGCCGCACAGCAGGAATGCGGTGGCAGTGAGGGTCGAGAATGCGGCCTTCATCATTTCACCCAGTCGAGTCCGATTTCCTCGTAGATGTCCTTGGTTTCGGCCCAGTTCTCCTCGACCTTCACGTGGAGGAAGAGGTGGACCTTCTGGCCGAGCACTTCGCTCAGTTCCTTGCGCGCGGCCTCGCCGATCGCCTTGATCTTCGAGCCGCCCTTGCCCAGCACGATGGCGCGCTGGTTGTCGCGGGTGACGACGATCTGCTGGCGGATTTCCACCGAGCCGTCCTTGCGCGGGGTATAGGCCTCAGGACGCACGGCGGCGTCGTAGGGCAGTTCCTCGTGGAGCTGGCGGTAGAGCTGTTCGCGCGTGATCTCGCAGGCGAGCAGGCGCTCGCTGGCGTCGGAAACCTGGTCCTCGGGATAGTGCCAGGGGCCTTCGGACATCTGCCCGGCGAGCCAGGTCTTGAGCTGCGGCACGCCGTCGCCGCTGAGGGCGGAGACGAAGAACACCTCGTCGAACTGCACTTCTGCGGTGAATTCCTGCGCCAGCACCAGCAGCTTTTCCTTGGCGCTTGCATCGACCTTGTTGAGCACCAGCACCTTGCGTTCGGTGCGGTCCTTCAGCGTTTCGAGCAGCGGCATCAGTTCGTGGCGGCGCAGCTTCACCGCATCGACGATCAGCAGGATCGCGTCGGCCTCCTGCGCGCCTTCCCAGGCGGCGGCGACCATCGCGCGGTCGAGGCGGCGGCGGGGCGCGAAGATGCCGGGGGTGTCGGCGAGGATGATCTGCGCCTCGCCCTCGAGCGCGATGCCGAGCAGGCGGGCGCGGGTGGTCTGCGCCTTGGCCGAGGTGATCGCCACCTTCTGCCCGACGAGCGCGTTGACGAGCGTGGACTTGCCCGCGTTGGGGGCGCCGATGACGGCGACGAGACCGCAGTGCTGGGTCATGATTGTACGGCTCCGGTTGCGCCATGCGGCCTGTGCTTCGACAAGCTCAGCATGAGCGGAAATTCAAGGTTCATGCTGGCATATCCATACATAACGTACTTAAGAATATAAAATTCCCGTATTACAAATCCGCTCACCCTGAGCTTGTCGAAGGGTGATGAAGCAGAACGCCTCGCTAGCCGAATTTCCTCATGAACTCTTCTGCGGCGCCGGTCTCGGCGTCCTGCTTGGAATGGGCGGTGGCCTGTGCCGAACCGACGTTGTGGACCGACACTTCGACCGTGAAGCGCGCGGCGTGATCCGGACCTGAACGCTCGATCAGCTTGTACTCGGGCATCCGGCGGCGGTTGCCTGCGGTCCATTCCTGCAGCGCGGACTTGGGATGCTTGCGCTTGCCGGTCTTGCCCTGGAGCGTATCCGCCCAAAGGCCGAGTACCATATCGCGCGCCGCTTCGAAACCGCGCTCGGTAAAGCAGGCGCCGATGATCGCCTCCATCACGTCGCCCAGGATGTTCTCCGAATCCTGCCCGCCGTCATCGCGCGCCTGCTTGCCGAGGCGCATATGCGGGCCGAGGCCGATGTCGCGGGCGATCGTGGCGCAAGTGGCGCGGCTGACGAGCGCGTTGAGGCGCTGCGAGAGGCGGCCTTCCGCCTCGTCGCTGCCGCGGTAGAGCCATTCGGCCACCGAGAGGCCGAGCACCCGGTCGCCCAGGAACTCCAGCCTTTCATAATTGCGTTTCTCGCCGGTGGAGCCGTGCGTCAGGGCCGCTTGCCAGAGCGCTTCGTCGAGCGGCTCCTGGCCGGAATGCTTGATCAGAAAGGCGCGGGTATTTGCTTCAAGCACTCAGATCACGCTCCCGATGCGGCTCCAGCGCGCGGCGGTGAACCATGTCCAGGGCTTGATCCATTCGGCCGAACCGTCGGTCGAGAACATCATGACCGCCGCCTTGCCGACGAGGTTCTCCTGCGGGACCATGCCGACGCCGCCGCCCTCGACCGCCGGGAAACGGCTGTCCATCGAGTTGTCGCGGTTGTCGCCCATCAGGAACAGGTGGCCTTCAGGGACCACGAAAACGCCGGTGTCGTCCTGCGGGGTTGGCCCCATGTCGAGCACGGTGTAGCTCTTGCCGTTCGGCAGCGTCTCGCGGAACTGCGGGTAGGAGCAGACGTCCTTGCCCTTGTCCGTGGTCTCGAAGCCGGGGCCGCAATCGGTGTTGGGGCTGACGGGCACGGTGAAGTTGGCGACCTTCACCTTGGGCACCGACTTGCCGTTGATCCACAGCTGGCCCCCCTTCATCTGGATCTCGTCGCCGGGCAGGCCGATGACGCGCTTGATGTAGTCGACGTCGTTGTCAGGCGGAGCCTTGAAGATGACCACGTCGCCGCGCTCGGGCTGGCTGGCCAGGATGCGCCCGGGGATCAGCGGCACGCTGAACGGCAGCGAGTATTTCGAGAAGCCGTAGGACCACTTGGTGGCGAACAGATAGTCGCCGGTCAGCAGCCGGGGCAGCATCGACTCGCTGGGGATGTTGAAGGGCGAAACGATGAAGCTGCGCAGCACCACCACGCCCAGCACCAGCCAGAATAGGAACGAGAAGAAGTTCTCGTCCTTCTTGGGCTTGGCATTAGGGGCTCCGGCGGGTGCCTGGCCGGCTTCGATCTTTGTCGCGCTATGGGTGTCGCTCATGGGCAAACCCTTGCCCATGGCCGCGTGCTTCCGTCAAGAGCGATCCCGACCAACATGAGGTACTGGCCGATAATTGCACAACTCGGGCTTGGATTTCGCAACTGCGGAACGCATAAGGCGCACCGAATGCTTACAGGAGATGCGTTGTATGAGCGAAGCGGTATGGAACAAGCTGCAGGGCCTCGACAAACCCACCTTGAAGCAGCTTTTCGATGCCGATTCCGGCCGTCTGGATGCTTTCGCGACGCGCTTAGAACTGGGTGAGGAGGAGAACTCCACCGGAATCCTGTTCGACTGGTCGAAGACCCACCTCGACGCCGCGCACGTCGCCGCCTTCGAGGAACTGGCGCAGGCGCAGGACTTCGCTGGCCGCCGCGCGGCGCTGTTCGCGGGCGAGATCGTCAACCCGACCGAAGGCCGCGCCGCCGAGCACACCGCCCAGCGCGGCGTCGGCAAGGACGAGAGCGTCCAGATCGCTGCCGAGAACCACCACCGCATGGCCGCGATCGTCGAGGCCATCCATCGCGGCGCCATGGGCGAGGTGAAGCACCTGATCCATGTCGGCATCGGCGGTTCGGCGCTCGGCCCGGCGCTCGCGATCGACGCGCTGGCCCGTGAGGGCGCGATGGTGGACGTGCATGTCGTGTCCAATATCGATGGTTGCGCGCTAGAGCAGGCCATTGCCAAGTGCGATCCGGCGACCACGATGCTCGCGGTCGCTTCCAAAACCTTCACCACCATCGAGACGATGACCAACGCCGACAGCGTGCTGATCTGGCTGCGCGAAAACGGTGTCGAGGACCCCTATGGCCGAGTTGTCGCGCTCACCGCCGCGCCGGAAAAGGCGATGGAGTGGGGCGTGGACGAAACCCGTATCCTGCCGTTCTCCGAGAGCGTGGGCGGGCGTTATTCGCTGTGGTCGTCGATCGGCTTCCCCGTAGCCATGGCGCTGGGCTGGCCCGACTTCGCCGAGTTCCTCGACGGTGCGGCGGCGATGGACGTGCATTTCCGCGATACCGACGGCCTTGCGAACCTGCCGCTGCGCGCCGCATTCGCCGATCAGTACTACACCCGCCTGCGCGGCTGCCAGACCCGCGCGGTCTTCGCCTATGACGAGCGCATGGCGCTGCTGCCCGACTATCTCCAGCAGCTGGAGATGGAATCGAACGGCAAGCAGGTGACCTTCGACGGCAAGCCGGTCGACGGTCCCACTGCGCCGATCACCTGGGGCGGCGTGGGCACCGATGCGCAGCATGCGGTGTTCCAGCTGCTGCACCAGGGCACCAACCTCGTGCCGGTGGACTTCATCGCCTCGATCGCGCCCGGGCACGACCTTGCGTTCGATCACCACCGCATCCTGCTGTCGAACTGCTTCGCGCAGGGTGCCGCGCTGATGGCGGGCAAGGCGAGCGAGGATCCGGCGCGTGCCTATCCGGGCGACCGCCCCTCGGCGACAATCCTGGTGGATGACCTGACGCCCGCCACCTTCGGCGCCCTCGTGGCGTTCCATGAGCACCGGACTTTCGCCAACGCCGTGCTGTTGGGGATCAACCCGTTCGACCAGTTCGGCGTGGAACTCGGCAAGGAGATCGCCAAGCAGATCGAGCAGGGTGGCGTGGAGTTCGATCCTTCGACCACCGCGCTGCTGGCGCTGGCGGGCATCGCCTGAAAATAATACGCCGGGACGACCGTTAGGTCGCCCCGGCGCCCTGCAAGGGTAGGATGGCGCGCCGTCAGGCGCGGTGTTCGAGGCCCTCTGCCCAATCGGCATGAGCAGGCAGGGCGGATCCCGGCGAGGATGCGCCGATCTCGATCAATTGCGAGAGCAGGCGCTTGCCGTCCTCCCAGCTGCCGAGGCCGGAATCGGCGTTGATGTGGCCGGAATTCCCGGCATCCACGAACGTGCTGCCCCAGCGCCGCGCGAGGCTCTTGGATGTCTCGAAGCCCATCCACGGATCGTTGTGGCTCGCCACCAGCAGCGAAGGGAAGGGCAGCGCATCGGCAGGCGTCGGCGCGAAGCCGGTCACCCGTTCGTCGCGCGGAAAGAAATCGACTTCGGGCGGCGCCACCAGCATCGCGCCGATCACCGGGGCCGACCAGCTCGGCTGCTCGAACTTCGACCACCATGCCGTCAGGATGCAGCCGAGGCTGTGCGCCACGATCACCACGGGCCGTCTCGCACGGTGCACGGCCAGGTTCAAACGGTTGATCCAGGTGTTGCGGTGGGGGTTGTCCCAGGTGCCCAGCTCCACCAGCTGGGCATTGTCGAACTCTTCCGCCCAGCGCCGCTGCCAGTGGCGCGGTCCGCTGCCGTCGAGGCCGGGGACGAGAAGGATCAGCGGTTCCTGTTTTTCGGATTCGCCCGGAAGCGAACGACTTTGAAGAGAACGGGGCATCGGCGATCTCCCTTGTGCTATGGGCTCGAATGTAAACTCAACCGATAAAGTTGACAATGCGTTCCGAGGTCAAAGCGGCAGGAAGAAATTCTTGAGCGCCGGATGGAAATCCGCCTGCCGCGTCCCCGTGCGCTGGCAATCGCAGGCCCCATGTCCCATATGCCCCCGCGACCAAAGGAGCTTCATCGCATGCCCGCCAAAGACGCCGATTACGACTACGACCTCTTCACCATTGGCGCCGGCTCGGGCGGCGTGCGCGCCAGCCGCGTTGCGGCCGCCTACGGCGCGCGCGTGGCGGTGGCGGAAGAGTACCGGGTCGGCGGTACGTGCGTGATCCGGGGCTGCGTGCCCAAGAAGATGCTCGTCTACGCCGCGCACTTCGCCGAAGACCTCGAGGACGCGCGCCACTTCGGCTGGGAAGTGGGCGAGCCGAAGTTCGACTGGAAGACCCTGCGCGACAACGTGCTGGGCGACGTCGATCGCCTCAACGGCCTCTACACGCAGACGCTCGACAACAATAAGGTCGAGATATTCCACCAGCGCGCGACGATCACCGGCCCGCACGAGATTACGCTGGCGAACGGCGAGAAGAAGACCGCGAAGCATATCCTGATCGCCACCGGCGCGCGGCCGCATGTGCCGGAATGCCCGGGTCATACGCATGGCATCACCTCCAACGAAGCGTTCCATCTCGACGCGATCCCGAAGCGCGTGCTGATCGCGGGCGCGGGCTATATCGCCAACGAGTTCGCGGGCATCTTCCACCAGTTCGGCGCCCATGTGACGCTCATCAACCGCTCCGACCAGATCCTGCGCGGTTACGATGAAAGCGTGCGCGACCGCCTGCTCCAGATCTCGCTGGCGAAGGGCATGGAGTTCCGCTTCAACGCGAACTTCGAGAAGATCGTGAAGCAGGAGGACGGTTCGCTGGTCGTCCACATGAGCAATCACGAGCCTATCGAAGTCGACCTCGTCCTGTTCGCCACCGGCCGCGTGCCCAATATCGAGGGCCTCGGCCTCGAGGATGTCGGGGTCAAGCTGAACGCAAAGGGCGCCATCGCGGTGGACGAGAACGCGCGCACCAGCGTGCCCAGCATCTATGCCGTAGGCGACGTGACCGACCGCGTGCAGCTCACCCCTGTCGCCATCCGCGAGGGACAAGCCTTCGCCGACCGCGTGTTCGGCGGCAAGGAGGCCAGCGTGGACTATTCGTGCATTGCCTCGGCGGTGTTCAGCCATCCGCCGCTCGCGGGCGTGGGCCTGACCGAAGCGCAGGCGACCGAGCAGTTCGGCACCTGCAAGGTCTACACCAGCGACTTCCGCTCGATGAAGAACGTGCTGGCGCAGCGCAACGAGCGCTCGCTCTACAAGATGATCTGCCATGCCGAGACCGACAAGGTTCTGGGCATCCACATGATCGGCGCGGACACGCCGGAACTGATCCAGGTGGCGGCGATCGCGGTGAAAGCGGGGCTGACCAAGGCCGATTTCGATGCCACCGTGGCGGTTCACCCGACTATGTCGGAAGAACTGGTGCTGATGAAGTAGGAGGACGAAAACCTCTTTCGTCATTGCGAGCGAAGCGAAGCAACCCAGGGCAGCACTAAGCCGCCCTGGGTTGCTTCGCTTCGCTCGCAATGACGGGTGGGTGGGTTCGGTCATATCGCCTGACGGATAGATCGCAGACCCACCCCGGATAAGTTTAACCGGTCGATTAAAAACAGTTGACCAGAGGCCTTTCCCGGTCTTACGCGGATGCAGCAATTGACGCTGCATGCGCCGAGGCAAGGGAATCCGGATGTCCGCAAATATCGCCGAAATGGAGAAGCGCCGCTCCGCCGCAAAGCTGGGTGGTGGTCAGAAGCGCATCGACGCGCAGCATGCCAAGGGCAAGCTGACCGCGCGCGAACGCCTCGACGTGCTGCTCGACGAAGGCAGCTTCGAGGAGATGGACCTCTACGTCGAGCATGACTGCGTCGACTTCGGCATGCAGGACCAGAAGATCCCCGGCGACGGCGTGGTCACCGGCTCCGGCACCATCAACGGCCGCCTCGTCTATGTATTCAGCCAGGACTTCACCGTGTTCGGCGGCTCGCTCTCGGCCCGCCACGCGCAGAAGATCTGCAAGGTGATGGACGCTGCGCTCAAGGTCGGCTCGCCGGTCATCGGCCTCAACGATTCCGGCGGCGCGCGCATCCAGGAAGGCGTGGCATCGCTGGGCGGCTATGCCGAAGTGTTCCAGCGCAACGTGCTGGCATCGGGCGTGGTGCCGCAGCTTTCGCTCATCATGGGCCCCTGCGCGGGCGGCGCGGTCTATTCGCCGGCGATGACCGACTTCATCTTCATGGTGAAGGACAGCTCGTATATGTTCGTGACCGGCCCGGAAGTGGTGAAGACGGTCACCAACGAAGTCGTCACTCAGGAAGAGCTGGGCGGTGCGATCACTCATTCCAGCAAGACCTCTGTGTCCGACCTTGCGCTGGAGAACGACATCGAGGCGCTGCTGGCGGCGCGCGACTTCTTCGATTTCCTGCCTTCGTCCAACCGCGACGACGTGCCGGAGCGCCCCAGCGCCGATGCCTGGGATCGTCTGGAGCCCAGCCTCGACACGATCATCCCGCCTTCGGCCAACCAGCCGTATGACATGCAGGAAGTCATCCGCAAGACGGTTGATGAAGGCGAGTTCTTCGAACTGCAGCCCCAGCACGGCGGCAACATCATCATCGGTTTCGGCCGCATCGAAGGCCGCACGATCGGCGTGGTCGCCAACCAGCCGATGGTGCTGGCGGGCGTGCTCGACATCAATTCGTCGCGCAAGGCCGCGCGCTTCGTGCGCTTCTGCGATGCCTTCAGCATCCCGATCGTGACCTTCGTCGACGTTCCGGGCTTCCTGCCCGGCACCGATCAGGAGCACAACGGCATCATCAAGCACGGCGCCAAGCTGCTGTTCGCCTATGCCGAAGCCACCGTGCCCAAGATCACCGTCATCACCCGCAAGGCCTATGGCGGCGCCTACGACGTCATGAGCTCGAAGCACCTGCGCGGCGATCTCAACTACGCCTGGCCCACCGCCGAAATCGCGGTGATGGGCGCCAAGGGCGCGGTGGAGATCATCTTCCGCGGCCAGGACGCGGACGGCATCGCCGCCAAGACCAAGGAGTACGAAGACCGCTTCGCCAATCCCTTCGTGGCGGCGAGCCGGGGCTACATCGACGAGGTCATCTATCCGCACTCGACCCGCCGCCGCATCGCGCTGGGCCTGCGCAAGCTGCGGAACAAGGAACTCGAGAATCCCTGGAAGAAGCACGACAACATCCCGCTGTGATGCGCGGCAGGTGGCCTTTTTGAGAGTACACGGACCGGATGTGAAAGCCGAATACGGCGCCCGGTCGAAGGATAAGGGATTGGAAGTCAGGTCATGGAAGAAGTCTACATCGTCAGCGGCGTGCGCACGGCAGTCGGCGATTTCGGCGGTTCGCTGAAGTCGTTCATGCCTTCGGACCTCGGCGGCCTCGTCGCTACCGAAGCGCTTGCCCGCGCCGGGATCGAGGCGGACGCGGTGGAGCATGTGGTCATCGGCCAGGTCATGCCCACCAGCGCGCGCGACCAGATGCTGGCCCGCGTGATCGGCATCAATGCCGGCATCCCGCTCGCCACTCCGGCGCTGACGCTGAACCGCCTGTGCGGATCGGGCGTGCAGGCGATCGTCTCGGCCGCACAGATGATGAAGCTGGGCGAAGCCTCGGTGACGCTCGCGGGCGGCGCCGAAGTCATGTCCAACATCCCCTACCATGACCACGGCGTGCGCTGGGGCAGGAAGATGGGCGCCAACACGCAGGAAGACGCGCTGACGCTCGGCCTGTCGGACGCCATCGGCGGCTATCACATGGGCATCACGGCGGAGAATGTGGCGGAGCGCCACTGCGTGAGCCGCGAGGACATGGACGCGCTCGCCGCGACCAGCCACGCGCGCGCCGCACATGCCATCGCCGAAGGCCGCTTCAAGGACCAGATCCTTCCCGTCGAGGTGAAGACCCGCAAGGGTGTGACCGTCTTCGACACCGACGAGCACGTTAAGGCCGACACCACCGTCGAAGTGCTGGGCAAGATGCGCCCGGCCTTCAAGAAGGATGGAACGGTCACTGCGGGCAATGCCAGCGGCATCAATGACGGAGCCGCCGCCGTGGTGCTCGCCACCGGTGCTGAAGTCGAGAAGCGCGGTCTGAAGCCGCTCGCGCGCATCGTCGCCTGGGGTCACGCGGGCGTCGAGCCGGAATACATGGGCGAAGGTCCGATCCAGGCTGTGCCGATCGCGCTGAAGCGCGCCGGGCTGAGCCTCGACCAAATGGACGTGATCGAGAGCAACGAGGCGTTCGCCGCGCAGGCCGCCGCCGTCGCGAAGGTGCTCGGTTTCGATCCGGCGAAGGTCAATCCCAACGGTTCGGGCGTCTCGATCGGTCACCCCGTCGGCGCGACGGGAACCATGCTGACCATCAAGGCCATGTACGAGCTGAAGCGCATCGGCGGCAAGTACGGCCTCGTCACCATGTGCATCGGCGGCGGGCAGGGCATCGCCCTTGTGATCGAAAACGTCATCGAGAACGTAGGATAATTGCCATGAAGCTCGGTCGCCTCAACCATATCGGAGTCGCCACGCCCGATCTCGACGCTGCCATCGCGTTCTACAAGGACGTGATGGGCGCCACCGACGTGACCGAGCCGTTCGTGCTCGAAAGCCAGCAGGTGCGCGTCTGCTTCGTGAACACGCCGGGCGAGGATGGCACTGCGGGCACGCAGATCGAGCTGCTCCAGCCCACCTCGCCGGACTCGGCGGTCGGCAAGTGGCTGGAGAAGAACCCCCTCGGGGGGCAGCATCACATCTGTTATGAAGTGCCCGATATCCACGCCGCCAAGGCGTGGTTCGAGGGCCTCGGCAAGCGCGTGCTGGGCGAGCCGCGCATGGGCGCGCACGAGACCCTGATCTTCTTCGTCCACCCCAAGGACATGGGCGGCCAGCTTACCGAGATCATGGAAACGCCGAAGGGCGCGCATTGAACTGACGTCGTCCCGGGCTCGACCCGGGACCGCTGGCCGGAAACGGCCCACCTCGCGGCGAGGCACCTTGAAGAGAGGCCCCGCTTAAAGACAGGCACCGGTCCCGGATCAAGTCCGGGACGACGAGTAAAAGAGGATACCACGATGCCCGACATCAACGACTGGCAGGCAGCGGCGACCAAGGAAGTCAAAGGCAAGGACCTTACTTGGGACACGCCCGAGGGCATCGCGGTCAAGCCGCTCTACACCGCCGAGGACGTGACCGTCGATCCGGGCCTTCCGGGCTTCGCGCCCTTCACGCGCGGCGTGCGCGCCTCGATGTACGCGGGCCGTCCCTGGACCATCCGCCAGTACGCAGGCTTCTCCACCGCCGAGGAATCGAACGCCTTCTACCGCCGCAACCTCGCGGCGGGCCAGAAGGGCCTGTCGGTCGCCTTCGACCTCGCGACGCACCGCGGTTACGACTCCGACCACCCGCGCGTGGTGGGCGACGTTGGCAAGGCGGGCGTGGCGATCGACTCGGTCGAGGACATGAAGATCCTGTTCGACGGTATCCCGCTCGACAAGATGTCCGTCTCGATGACGATGAACGGCGCGGTGATCCCGATCCTGGCGTTCTTCATAGTTGCGGGTGAAGAGCAGGGCGTCGACCGCAAGCTGCTCGACGGGACCATCCAGAACGACATCCTCAAGGAGTTCATGGTCCGCAACACCTACATCTACCCGCCCGAGCCGAGCATGCGGATCATCTCGGACATCTTCGGCTACACCAGCCGCGAGATGCCCAAGTTCAACTCGATCTCGATTTCCGGCTACCACATGCAGGAAGCCGGTGCGACGCAGGTGCAGGAACTCGCCTTCACCATCGCGGACGGCGCCGAATATGTGAAATACGGCGTGGCCTCGGGCCTCGACATCGACAAGTTCGCGGGGCGCCTGTCGTTCTTTTTCGCGATCGGCATGAACTTCTTCATGGAAGTCGCCAAGCTGCGCGCCGCGCGGGTGCTTTGGCACCGCGTGATGACCGAACTGGGTGCCAAGGACGAGCGTTCGAAGATGCTGCGCACCCACTGCCAGACCTCGGGCGTGTCGCTGCAGGAGCAGG
This sequence comes from Sphingomonas sp. LH128, assembly GCF_000293195.2. Taxonomy (NCBI): domain Bacteria; kingdom Pseudomonadati; phylum Pseudomonadota; class Alphaproteobacteria; order Sphingomonadales; family Sphingomonadaceae; genus Sphingomonas; species Sphingomonas sp. LH128. The sequence continues at coordinate 1,355 of NZ_ALVC01000072.1, read as the reverse complement.
ACCCCTACAACAACGTGATCCGCACCACGATCGAGGCGATGGCCTCGATGCTGGGCGGCACCCAGTCGCTGCACACCAACGCGCTCGACGAAGCGATCGCGCTGCCGACCGACTTCTCGGCGCGCATCGCCCGCAATACCCAGATCATCATCCAGGAAGAGACCGGCATGTGCAATGTCGTCGATCCGCTGGGAGGCTCGTACTACATCGAATCGCTGACGCAGAGCCTCGTCGACCAGGCCTGGGAGATCATCGAGCGCGTGCAGGCCGATGGCGGTATGGCCAAGGCGGTCGCCGCCGGCTGGCCCAAGGCGATGATCGAGACCGCCGCCGCCTCCCGCCAGGCGCGCGTGGACCGGGGTGACGACGTGATCGTCGGCGTCAACAAGTACCGCCTCGCCGCCGAGGACGCGATCGAGACGCTTGACATCGACAACGCCAAGGTTCGCGAAGGCCAGATCGCTCGCATCAACAAGATGAAGGCCGAGCGCGACGAAGCCGTGTGCCAGGCCGCGCTCAAGGCGCTGGCCGATGGCGCCGCCGCACCCGCCAGCATCGAGAACAACCTCCTCGCCCTTGCGGTCGAAGCGGCCCGCGCCCGCGCGACCCTCGGCGAAATCTCGTCCGCGATGGAGGAGAGCTTCGAGCGCTACGGCACTCAGCCGACCCCGGTGAAGGGCGTCTACGGCGCGCCTTACGAGGGCGACAGCCGCTGGCAGCAGGTGCTGGACGGCGTTCAGGCGGTGGAGCGCCGCCTTGGCCGCAAGCCCAAGCTGCTCGTCGCCAAGATGGGCCAGGACGGCCACGATCGCGGTGCCAACATCATCGCCTCGGCCTTCGGCGACATGGGCTTCGAGGTCGTTTCCGGCCCGCTGTTCCAGACGCCCGAGGAAACCGTGGTGCTGGCCTTGCAGAACGAAGTCGATGTCGTCGGTGCCTCCAGCCTCGCGGCCGGTCACAAGACGCTGATCCCCGAACTGATCCAGCAGTTGCGCGATGCCGGGCGCAGCGACGTCAAGGTGATCGCGGGCGGCGTGATCCCGGCGAAGGACTACGAATACCTGCGCAATGCCGGAGTTCAGGGCATCTACGGCCCCGGCTCGAACGTGGTCGAATGCGCCGCCGACGTGCTGCGCCTGCTCGGCCACAACATGCCGCCGGCCGGCTCCGAACTGCAGGCGGCCGAGTAAGGGGATGCTGGATCAGCGCGGCATCGCGTTCTATGACAGGGCTTTGGCCCCGAGCCGCGCGCGTGCCGCCTGAGGAATGACTATGACCCAAACCCCCGCCTTCGCCCCCCGCACCGACTGGACCCGCGAGGAAATCGCGGCGCTGTTCGACCTGCCGTTCACCGA
>NZ_ALVC01000071.1:0-15146 GCF_000293195.2 Sphingomonas sp. LH128 | reverse complement strand
GGGCCCGCGGGTTCCTGCACTGGAGGCTTTCGTACGCAAGCGCCCGAAACTCTTCACAAAAGTGGTCGCCAAACGGGTGATGACGTGTCGCCATTATCTGCCGTTCGTATTGGCCGATAAGCTCGTGGCAGGGCTCCGTGTCGGTCAATTGGGATCGGCTGTTTTCTTCCAAAATGAGAAGAAAAAACCTTGCTTTGGGATGCCCCGGGGAACAAAATGTGTCCCAGCCGCTTTTGAAAAATTTTCTAAGCTGCTGAAAATGCTCGCTTTGGTGAGCAGCACCCGTGCGTACGGTGCATTAACAAACGGCCCTGGCCGTGCGTCCCTGCTTCGCAGCGGCTTTCCGCTGCGCCTGCCTCGTGCCGGCAGGCGCGCGGCGCCCCGAAGGGGCATCTTCGTTCTTTTTCGGCATTTTGCCGAGCCTTTCATTTTTGAGGTGTGAGACTGCCGGCAATTACGGCATCATCACTGCGTGGCGGGCGTGCCTCTCGGTGAGGAACAACAATGCCCAGAATGACTGATCGTGAAAAGCTGGCCAAGCTCGAAGCCGACCAGCGTAGCCTGGCCAGCGAGGCCGAAGCGGTACGCAAGGCACTACGACGACATTACGGTGAAATAGCCGGTGAGTTGGCTGTCGAGACGCTCTCCGAACGGGAGTTCAAGGACGTACTCACGCTCGCTATCCGGATCGGCGGGACCAAAGCTGTTACGGCTCTCAAGGCTGTGCCGGCGGCATCTCCGTGACAGTGAGAATTCGCCGGAACGGCGTCCCTGCGACGAGCACGGCGATAGCCGCGCGCAGGAGGCCGGTGTGCCAACGGCACGCCGCATCGCTTTGCGACGGACGGGCCCCCGTGGGGTCCCGTCCCTGAGCAGAGCGATTCTTACCGGCAGACAAAAAGCGTCGATGCACGAAGGGTTCACCTCCGTACATCGACGCTTTTGGGTCGTGCGCTCAGCGCTCAGCGGACCTGATCAGTGGCTTTCAGGAAGTAAGCCGGAATGCCGGCACTACGTACCAGCCGAGCGAGATGGGATTGCAGCCCGTTACCCTCGCAGACGAAAGCCTCAGCGGGGTTGAGCCGAACAAGTGCCTCATTGCGGGCGAACCCGGCCCTGCGCCCCAGCGAGCGCCAGCGCTCCAGCGTGAAGGCGACCACCTTGACCCCGGATCGCGCTGCCCAGGCCGCCGCTATGGCATCGCAGCCCTTTGTCTGGGCAGTGGTGGCAAGCACCATCTCGGGTATGCGGGTGCGGATCGCGTCGAGCCGTTCCCACACCTGCCGATGATCCGCCCACACCTGGCCTCCGGAGAAGATGACGACGGGGCCACTGGGAGCATGCGCCTCGTTCCGGCGGTTGCGGCGCGCGGCCAGGAAGTCGGATGCCGCGATAACCGACGCTGTCCGCTTGCTTGAGGCAAGCGTTCCGCGCGGGCTCGACCACGGGCGTCCGGTCTCGACGCGGTAGACCTCGGCGGCATGGTCTCGCATGCACGCGACCGCCTCGCGGGCCTCGTCGAGCCCTTGGCAGAGGGTCTGTGCATCCTCCAGCGTGGCGTTCGCGATCTCGCTGCCATCGTGCTCGCGGATCATGTCGCGCAGTTCACGTGCCGCCTTGTCGCCCTCACCGTCGAGTTGTTCGGCCACCTTGTGGAAGCTGTGCACGATACCCCAAGTGAGCCGATCAGCGACAGGCTGCAGACGCGTATCACGCAGGAGATCGAACAGCGTAGTGATCAGCATTTCGGTCGCCATCTGCGCTTCGAAGGCACCCGGCATATCGAGGTCCATCGCCTCGTCGGTGCGCACGATCCGAACTTCGCCAATCCGCGGAGAGAACGCATCCTCGAAACGATCGGTGGGTTCGTTGGCATCGTCACCCGGAATCTGGAAGGAATAGTGCGTCGTTGCAATGGTCATTTTGAACCTCCTTTTCTTGAAAGAGGTTCCCCCACCGGCGCGGGCTCCGAGCAGCGGGGTCAAGGATCGCGAAGCGACCGCGCCAGCGGCGATGGGGGTCACGATTTTGTCCGGCGGCCGCCGCGGTGCGTCGGGGATCTGCCGGTGATCCGCCGGGCAAAATGGTGGGGCCCCATCGTCCTTGAGGCCGCTGCGTTCCCGCGCCACACTTGGAGGACTTGATAGATAGAAGAAGAGCTGCCCTTGGCGGGGCTCGATGCCCCGGCAAGGGCATTGTCTCGGCAGGGCAATGGCTCACCGAAAGATTGGCTGGTCTAACGGCCCCATCAAGTGTCCCCATGCAGGGGCGCTCCCTCGCAGACAGGCAAGCTCACCGCCCAATTGGGGCTTGTCGTCTGAAGTACATCTGCCAGATACCGCTGAGCGTGCGACCACGCTTGTCGAAATCCGCACGCTCAGCGGCGCGTCTATGCCGGCGGGAGGTAGGCCTCGTAAGGGTTGCCGTCGTGGAGATGACCAAAGGGCGTCATGACATATTCGCCTGCGTCGTATCCCACAGCGCAGATGACATAGCGGGGTTCGCCTGTCACCGCATCGGTGCATTCCATCAACGCCAGATCACCATGCGATGCTGCGTCGAGCAGTGTCTGGAAATTCGCGGCATAGGCCTCCGGGATTGCCATCACACCCTCCCGCGCACGCGTTGGCGCAAAGCGACGGTATCCGCGGTCTGGTCCGTCTTGCGGAAGGCATGGATCGGTACCCCGGCTTGCCGAAGGGACTGGTAGAGGTTCGCCTGCACCCCCGAGCCTTCACACAACACGGCCTCGACCGGCCTCAGATCGACCAGCTTGCGATTGCGATCGAAGGCCTTCTTCATCCCCGAGCCGTAGAGGCGGAAGGCGACCAGCGGTACGTGCCGCCCTGCGCTGCCCGCCCAGCCTGCAGCGATCGCATCGGCCCCTGCGCGCTGTCCGGTGGTGACCAGTGTCATGTTCGGGACCCGGGCATGGATCGCGTCGAGGCGCTCGAAGATCATTGCATGGTCGTGCCAGACAGACGGACCGGAGAAGATGACGACAGGCCCTTGCGGATTATGCCGTTCGCGCGCCGCCAGACTCCTCGCCCGCAGAAAGTCGAGCGCATCGACCTGACTGGCGATGTTCTTGGAGGCGCGACTGCCGCGTGAAGGCGACCAGGGCCATCCCGACAAGGCATGATAGGTCGCGGCGGCAAAGTCGCGCATCGTCTCGATCGCCTCGCGCTGCTCGGCGACCGAACGGCAGGCAAGCTGCTTGTCCTCCAGGCTGCGTGCGTAGACCTCGCTCATTTCAGGATTGCGCGCGAGCTCACCCAGGTCCTGCGCAAGAGCATCCTCCTGCCGCTCGAGCTTGCCGGCGGTGAAGTGGAAGGAATTCACGAGGCCCCATGCTATCTCGGGCGCGAAGGGTTCCAGGCGGGTATCGGTAAGAAGATCGAAGATGCACGCGATGATCCCGCCGCAGTCCGCCTGGGCCGCGAGCGGATCGGGCATTTCAAGGTCGGTGGGCTCCTCGCCCGGCTGCATGATCGAGAGGTGTTCCGGGTCGCCGAACACTGCGCGAAACTCCGGGGTCGCGGTCATCTCGGCGTAGAGTTCCTTGAGATCGGCAAAGCGGTGAACGCTGCTTGAAGAGGTCATGGCAATCGCTCCTGAAGGAAGGAGGGAATGGCCGGAGGAGTTGCGCCTCCCCCGGCCGGCTCGGCACGTCAGAAGGCGATTTCGTCGTCGAATCCTGCCCCGGCACCCACCAGGTCACCGCCCGGTGCAGCCGTACTCTCGCCAAAGCCAACGTCGCCGCCGCCATCGCGCCTCTGGCCGCCACGGATGACCGGTGCGAAGACGTCGCGCGGCTGCTGGCGCCGCCAGGCGACGCGGAAGCCATCCTCCTCGTTTCCGAACAGCGCGATCGAGAGCGGTTCGGAAAGGCTGGGATCATCGATCGAGCCCTGCAGGAAGGCTTCGCCCGTGGAGTTGCGCGCGACGGCTTCCCAGAGCGCGCCGACCTGGACCCAGCGATTGCCGACATTGAGTGCGAGGATTTCGAAAAGCGGCGCACGCTCGTGCTCGCTCTCGACCGGGCGGAGCCCAAGTTGGGGAAGATCGATCGTACGCGTAGCGATCCAGCCAAGGGTACGACCGTTGACGACCTTGAATTCACCGATGTTCATGAGACTTACCTTTCGACGTTGCGCCGCTCGGACCCTTCCGAAACGACACCCCTCAAAATCCGTCTCTTCTCTGGAACTCGACCTCTCCCACCTCGCTGGGACCTGCGTGCAGGGCGCCACCGCGCGCCCAGACCCAGCTGGGCGGACCGTTAGAGTTGCGCTATTATCGGTACATGGACGCAGACACGATCAGGACCATTGCTGGCCTCGCGTTACAACGCTCCGTTCGCTGCGAGTCTGCGGCCAGCAGCGATGGTCTCAGCCGCCTCGGGGCCAGCCGTGCCCTCGTCCAGTTCGCCCGGGACCTGAACGCTACAGCCAATGAGCTTGAGCGCGAAGCCAGGAAGCGCAAGCGGCCTAGGTAGGTGGAACGCCGGTAAGCCATTAGGGTGTTGTTGCCCTTGCGCAGGCTGGCTCTAGTGCTCCGCCATCCGGCGCAGGTTTAATTGATATTTCCTCTAGTGCTGGCCGTAGGACCAGGGATCGATTAACGGTACGCCGGTTGCCTTGAAGTCGGCTTCGTTGCGCGTGACCACGATCATGCCGTGCACAAGCGCTGTAGCGGCAATAAGAGCATCGCGCTCTGATTTGGGATCAGGAACATGCAGGCGCGCGCAGCGGCGGGCAACAGCAAGATCAATGGGCAGAATCCGATCTTCGAAGCGGACCAGAATGTCGTTGGTCAGCCAGTCCCGATAGAGGTCGGCCTGCACTTTGTCTTTCCGCTCCTTCATCAAAATCCCCTGCTCGATCTCCAGGACCGTGATGACGGAAAGATAAAAATCCTCGGCGTCCACTGAGGCAGCCCAATCAAGTATCTGTGGAGGGGCCTTGTCGATGCGGCGGAAAATCGAAACGACATTCGTGTCGAGTAGATGCATCAGTCCAGTTCCACTTGCTTCGTAATTCCACCGAACTTTTGAAACTCGAAATCATCATCCAACGCCGCAGGATGGCTGGGTGTAAGGGATTCGAGCAAGCTCATCTTTTTCCCGCCACGTAGCTTACGATACTCATCGATCGACATGAGGACATGAGCCGGCTTGCCGCGGTCGGTGATAATGACAGGGCCATTGATCGTTGCCTTTTTGGCACGACCGACGTCCTGATTGAAGTCGCGAGCTGAAAGCGTGGTGATCGTCATGCTGAAACTCTCCTTTGTTCCTACATTGCCACATCGGCACTCCCCCAGCAAGGCTGCGTGTTGCTACGTTGCTACAAATGGCTATGCCAAAATTCATACAGATGCGTTTGAAAGGATGCGTGCATTCCACAGACGTGGCGCGAAGGGCGGGCAAGTTGATCCAGCGACCTTATTCGCCGGTAACCATTGTGTCGGCCTTTTGTTCTTGATATGTTCAGAAAAGCTCTCCTAACAGACAAAAGCAGAACGATGCATACTTGGCTCGGCTCCTACAACTATGAACTCCCCCTTCTCGACCTCATCAATGGTTCCGCGTCCGATGATGTGTCGATCGAACTGGCGGCTCGCTCACTGGGCTGCGGACTCGACAGCGGGTACTACGACGCGCAGGCTCTCGCCGACTGTCTTTCGCAGCTCTGGTCCGAGATCGAGGACGGTATATGGGATGATGGCAGCGAGGCACGGATCGAACTCGCCGGCGTCATAGGTGGCGGGGGCGACTATGTCAGGGGGCTCTACGATACCGTGCGCCACCTCGATGCGGAAAGCGCCGCCAACTACCTGGCCGCCCACGTGCGTGTGATGATGGCTCGTGCAGATATGGCCAGACTCGCGCGCGAGACGATGGCCGCCGCCGCCATTTGAATTCGTCGTGGCTGCGTGAATAACGCTCGACATAGATGCCTGCCTCACCGAATGTTGCGTATGACAGATGTCCGATCCGATCTGGTGACAAGAGCGCTGGCCTTTGCCACGCGAGCCCATGGCGCCATCGACCATCGGCGCAAATACACCCATAAACCCTACATCGAGCATCCCATCGAGGTGATGCAGATCGTGCAAGGTGTTTCGCATACGGACGAGATGTTGGCGGCCGCCCTGCTTCATGACACCATCGAGGACACGGCAGTAACCCGCGGAGATATAGAAGAGCAATTCGGGGCATCCGTCGCAGCTTTGGTGATGGAATTGACCGACCAATGCCACGAAGGAAACCGGGCGACACGCAAGGCAGCCGAGGCGGAGCGGCTCGCAACAATCTCTTCCGCAGCCCAGACGGTCAAATTGGCGGACCTTATCAGCAATACCCGCTCGATCGTTTCGAACGATCCGGTTTTTGCAGAAGTGTACCTGAGGGAGAAGGCGCTCATCCTGAGCAAGATGCGGATGGGCGATCCCGAGTTATATGCGAAGGCGTGCGAACTCGTAAACAGCGCATCAAACGTGATCGGGCTTGATGCGAACGGCTGTACGCCTACCTAACCCAGACCACTGCGAACTATAAAATCCTTCGCAGCACGTTGGGCTGGTCCGTCGATCATGCCCAGTGTCTTGAGGCGGTCAGTTTCAAGGATCGATCCAAGGTCAGCGGGAAGCTCCGCATGGTCTGTTGCGAAGCGGATAGCTTCAGCTGCGGAGGATATCTCGCCCGGGTAAGTGCCTAGCCATAGCAGGACAGCGTCGTCAGCATCCCCGGTTTGCTTAACCTGGACGAAGAAGGTGCCAAGGGGCCGATCCCAACCGATAGAAACGCTGACGCCATCCAGGCGACCAGAGAAGTCGTAGCGGCTCATCGCTGTGCTTCCTTGACCTATGGGTAAGAGACTACAGGCTCGGTCTGCCACGAGATCCGCTGGCCTAATAGACACAGACGTTCTCAATTCGAGAGGATGTGAGGGGTGCCAGCGATCTTCGACGTGGCGATTTTTACGGCGCGGATCAAGGCTTGATCAGCCATCGCTGGGATGCCGGGCTCCTGCTTGGTCGCGCTAAGGACGTAACGAGCATCAAGATTATAATCAGCCACGCGCCGCATCGTCACGGCGGTCCGCAATCAGTGCATCGCTGAGACTCACATCTGCGGGCACACGCGTACGAACCATGGCACGCACCCGAGCAAGCGCGGAGGTGGAAGTTCGCACGCGTAGTTCTCCGCCGACAACCTCAAGGCAGACGTCATCACCATCGGCGAGACCGAGTTCCTCGTGCACGTCCAACGGGATTTGCAGGTGCCCTCCCGATACCATGCGCCCCCTGTAAGTAGTCATCGCCGACTCCACCTGTGCGATCGCATTGAACATGTGCCACGACCTAATAGCCTGGCACGCCTGCACTATGGCAATGACAATGTCGTTCGATTGCGCTCAGAGAATTCCACGATGGAATTGCTCGAGCCATGTGCCAAGCTCTGGTCGCTCCGCCAGCGACACGCGGGCTGCAACCTCCTGAAACCGAACCAGCGAGGAGGGCGCGGCGGCTATGATGCCATCGATCTCCTGGTCGGACAGTAGACCTTCAGTCCTGATGAAGTCCGTCATTTTCCCCGGGCGCGTGGTGGTGCTGCGCCGCCAAAGACCCTCGACAGTGCGCAACCGCGGCGCTGCGCGCGCTTCAATGAGGACGATTATGCGCAGCCAGTGCCTGGACAATGAACGCACCTCGTCAGGCTTCATCCCAGTGCAGAAAACGCATGAGGATTTGGGTGGAACCGGCAAGCCTTCGGCCTCGATGCGACGCTCGCACGCCTCTCGGTTCCAGCCCCATTCCCGAAGAGGGTAGCGATTATCGAAACGCGGATCCTCGATTGTAGCGGCGTGCGCGTACCGCTGCCCATCACGTTTGCCAGCGTCGTAGCCAATATAGCGCACGACCTTTCGGCCTTGCGCCCAGGCGTCGATCGCTGGCTGCCAGGTTTTGATGAAGGCTTCCTGGGGTGCTGCCTTGTACTTGAGGCTGCATTAGGTCTGGACGGTTCTGTCCTCTTTGCCTCGCAAATCCTGCATTTCCGCCACTCCCAATCCCCCTCCCCTTCCAAGACGCCCCATAAGGTCGGGCCCGCCTTCAGACAGCGGAAGGATCATGTTGTTCAGCGCTGGCGCGGATTGGCACGGGTCGGCGTATCCGATCGAGTTCCTGCACGAGTTGCGCGTTGCGACGTTCGAGCCTTTCCGCGCGCTGCTCGGCTTCGACAGCGCGCTTCAGCAGGCTCGCGTTATGTGTCGCGAGTGCGACGTTGCGGTCTTCCGCATCGCGAAGAGCCGTGCGTGCGCGATCCGTCTGTCCTGCGATCCTTTCTGTGTCTTTAGCACGCTGCGCCTGAAGTCCGCGCAGAGTGGCAAGAACGCCGGCGTGGTGGGTATAGATTATATTGCGGCCAACCCCAGCAGCGCGTGCGAGAGCGGCTACCGTCGGCGCAGTGGATGGTTCACTAGCAAAGGCGCTAAGAGCCTCACGCAGACGAGCATCGGTCTTTGCCCAGCGACGGGCTTGCGGAGTGGATAAGTCAGGTTCGGATGCCATCGGCATTTCCTTTGTCGATCTGGTCGAGGATGCAACGCGATTCCTGGATACGGGCTTCGGCAAGCGCGCGGCTCTCGGCATCGAGATCATCCCGCTGGGTCAGCATGATGTTACGTTCGAGGCGCGCTTCCCAAACGTGTCTATGCCGGTCGGTCACGGCGAAGTTGGCGCAGGTCCGGCAGGTGCTTTGGGTGCGAAGGACCGGGTTCGGCTCGCACTCGCCGCCAAGGCAAGCGGAGGATTCTCGGCGGTACAGACAGTAACCCCAGTCGCAGACGCCAAGGCGCATATCCGTCTCGGCCAGGATCTCGGTGATATAGCCATCGACGTCGCCCGATCGCTTTCGCCCGCGGAACGGTGATCGTTCGGAGAGCATGACCCCCGCCTTGCCGCCAACGTGCGGAGCCAGGAGAAGGTCTTCCAGCGCCTCCCGGGTTTCTTCCGCAGTCTGGTCGTCGATCAGTTCGGCAAGCTCAAAGTCGGTGCCGACATAGGCTCGGTCGGTCATCGCGCGGTGAACGTGACCGAGGTGGCGTTGTAATGCCGTCAGGCCGGTACGATCACGCCGACCGATGAACCGGGAGAACGTCTTGCGCCCCTGATAAGTGGTCAGGCGCCAGGTGCCGTCTTGGTAGTCCGGCAGCGCGAGGAAAGGCGCAAGCCGCTCATTCAAACGACGGTTGACCAGGGGTGGTCGCAATCGCGCGACGGGCATCGACGTCGGCAGTGGCGATCGCCCCCTGCCAAGCTGATGAAGCCAGAGATTTCTATCGCCGCTAAGTTCGCGAAGCGGAGCCGAGAGACGTTCAAGAATATGGATCGCCCGCTGAACTGGCTCAGGTGCGAGCCAGCGGTGGATGTCGCCATGCTCTGTCAGCGAAGTCTTAGTGATCGTGCCGACCAAATAGACGTGTTCCTCCCCGCTGCCATCGGCCGCGTGGCGCTCAAGGCAACCCTCTTCAAGCCTCAAGATTTCCGAAGCTCGCGCGCCAACGAGATAGGCGATGACGACGAAACAGGCGTCGCCAAGCCGGTCAAGCATGAACGCAAGGCGGCGCAGCGGCCAGTTGGGATTCGCATATCGATCCGCATGAGGAATTGCCTCGTCCAGCATGGCGCGTCTGATATGCCAGTGGAGCCACCGACCCTGGTAGTGCGGTCGGAACCGTGCATGGAGATTCTCGAGATGGTCGCGCAGTGCGAGTATCTGGTCCGCCGTTCCGCCCAGCAGCTCTATAGCCCCGCTGACCAGCGGCACGGCGATCTCGTCGGGGGTGTAAGGATGGCCGCCGTAAGGTTTCCAGTGGCGCTTCCCGACTGAAGCGGCGCGGGGCGGCGGCACAGACGGTGCATCATCCAGCTTGTTGCGTTGCATGTGAAACGTGCGGATCGTGCCCAGATACCCTTCGGCGGTGCTGAGCGAGAGCAACGCTCCGCTTCTGCCGCGGCGACCGCGGAGCATTGCGACGAACCGATTGACCGTGTCTTCATCAAGATCGCTGAAGCGTCGAACATTTTCGACCGCCATCCATCGAACGAGGAAGCGAATGTGATTAAAGTGGCCCCGGATCGTACTCTGTCGGAGCGGCACCCGGCCTTCGGGGGGATCGTCTCGTAGCGACAGCAGGAATAGTTCAGCCGCATACCTAAGCGGTTTCCACTGATCGTCGCTGAACCGGCCTCCATCCGGCATTAAGAAACGCCAGTTGAACGTCATCGTGACGGACATGCTATCGTTTTGCAACGATACCGCCGGGAAATGAGCGAGCGAAGATGTCGTCACGGAGCCCATGATGCTACTCCATATCCGGCAGTGGTGGCAGAACCGGAATGAGGCGCTCTGCGTCCGGCATCATCTCGGGCGGAAACGCCGGCAGCAAATCCTCCGCCAACGCCCGAAGACTCGGAGCGTAGAAGCGTCCGAACCGGATTGGGTCAATACGCTCGCGTGCCAATTCAAGATGCCGGATGGCTTGGACGATCCGCGCGAGATGGTCCGGGTTGATCGGGACGACCAAGCCAGGACAGGCGAGGCAACCACCGAGCTTCGGGCACACTTGACCAGGGCGCGCAGACGCGTCGTCGGTCGGCCGAAGGCAGGTGTGACCGAACAGCGCGGTCACTGGCGCTGCGGTATATGATCCTCCATCTTGCGGGCGATCCGAGCTTGTTTCGCCGTGAACCCATTTGATCATCAGCGATTGGAGCCGGGCGATCGTATCGCGCTCGAGGCGGCGAACGGCCTCGCCGTCGACGTAAATATCGGTGGTTGCGACATCTGCATGATTAAGGACCGCCTTGGCCGCCATGATATCGCCCTGCGAGGCGGTATAGTGGGCGCTCGCCATGCTGCTGCGGAACAGCTTGGGCGAGAAATCGGGAAGCAACGGTCGGCGCTCATCGGGATGAGCTTCGTTCCAGGAGGCGATGGCGGCGTTCTGGCGCTCGTAAAACCGCAGCATTGCCCATCGCAGCGTGGCCTGCGCGATTTGGCCGGCGTTATGCTCTCGTTCGTTGCGGCCGGTCGTCATGAGGAACCGGTGCAGGAACAACTGGTCGCGCTCGGACGGCCCCACGTGCGGCAGCAGAGGAGCCGTCATCGCGAGAAGTTTCTCTATCAGGCGTGGCGCCGAATAGGGGCGGCGATTGTCGAACGAGCGCCGCTGCATGCGCTTGACCTTCCCACCGGCGCGGGGTTTGCTCCATTCGACCATGACGCGATGCCGGTCGAGCGGATGGGCTATCAGGCAATCCCGCTTGATTTGACGCAGCGGCCCGGCATTAGCTGCCGTCTGGATCAGCAGCGCGATGTAGAACGCCGTTAGAGCATCGGTCGTGATATGCAGATAGCCCTCGATCGAGGCGATCGGGTGCGCTTTTGGCAGAGCCTTCTTGCGGAAGCCTAGCCGCCGCAAACCATTGCCTCCGGGGGATAGACCATTGTTAGCCCGATGGAGCCGCCATATCCATCGGTCCAGTCCTTCTGTGCGCCACGAAGGGCGCGGCGGCAGCTCAGTTAGGGCTATGACGCCCTGGCCATATTGGAACTTGTCCCAGGCGACGTCGATCTCTGCGTAGCAGGCTGCTAGCACCGACCGCATCTGGAGGGGCGTTAACCGCTCTTGGGGCAGTCGCTGGGTACCGGCGAGCGGGATAGCATTGTTTGGCACCGTGAGGTCAGGGGCGAACAGACAAGGATTGTTCGCTATTGCTCGCTTTAGTACTGGCCTAACCATGCCGAGCTGGTGCGATTGCGACTTTACGCCGCGCTTACGTCCGTTGGCCGGCTTCGCCAGCCAAGTGATGAATCTGCGGATCGTTGCCGTATCAAGGTCGGCAGCGCACCCGACCCGCCCGTCTTCACGCAGGAACCTCCCGAACACGCGCAGCGCGAACCAGCGAGCGGCACGGGTCGCGGCGCTGGATGCCACGTCATGATCACGGAAGACACGGGCCATAGCTGCGCTGATGTCGTCCGGCATCCCGAACAGCGCCCGATCGAACTGCTGCACGATCTTGCCCCATTCATCGCGGAACTGAACTTTCGCGACATCCGGCGGATGGTCTGCAGGCGCCGTTTCGAGCCGCAGCGTCCGATCGAGACGAGTCCTAGCCATCGGTTGGGATCAGCTCACCATACAGATAGGCAAGGCTCTCGCTCAGGTCATGCTCATGGAGCTCGACGCAGCGCAAATAGATCGCCGTGGTTGTGATTGAGGCGTGGCCGAGCAGCACCTGCACGACCTTGAGCGGGTTGAGATCAGGATTGGTACGGGCTTGGACCTGAAGGCGGACGAGCATGGCCATCGCGAAGGTATGGCGCAGCCAATGTAGCGTACCGTGAAGCCCGGAGGCCGCAAACGCTTCCGCAAACTGTGCCGTGAGAAGCTTGTGAGTCATGGCGCGGCCATGTTCGTTCAACAGGAGATTGGATGGCATGCGGTAGCGCCTGTCGGCACGGCGAGCGCGATGAACGATCCGGGCACGCCACTCACCGATGTACCAGTGAGTATGATCGAGTAGCCGAAGCGGGGGATAGACCGTTCTTGGCCGGTCGCCTTTGGTGATATACAGCGGTACTCCAACCAGCGGCTCGCTGGCGAGGTCGAGCGGCCAGCTATCGGGAATTTGGCCGATGGCAAGCGCGCAAAGCTCTTTACGGCGCAGACCCGCTCCGAGCGCCCACTGCGCGGCAAGGCGCGCTGTCGGCCTAAGATGTGTGAATAGCCTCGCCAGTTCGGCAGCATGCAGCGGCCGCGGCAGCCTTTCGGGCCGTGAGACGATCAGTGCGTTGACCTGGCGCCGCTGCAATCCGGGACGATAGGCACCGTCGAGCATCAGCGTCATCTTCTCGGTCAATCGGAACGGGCAGTGGTCGATCAATCCCCTGTCGAGCGCCCATCCGTAAAAGCGGCACACAGTGGAGACGCGCGCGTTGATCGTGGTCCGGGCGTAGGGCCGTCCGGTATGCTGGCTAGGGTTTTCCAGCATCCGGTTGCGATAGGCGGCGATCACGCGCTCGTCGGCCTCGCGCCAATTAACCCCAGATTGCTCGAGCGCGTCGAACCAGTCGTGTAGATGCTCACCGTAGGTACGCACAGTTTCCGACGCCTGCGCGTGCCCACTGAGGTCGGCATGCTCCATGAGCCAGACGAAGGCCGGCTCGATGATTGCCATTTCCGCATCGAACAGAATCGGGAAGCCGACGGGGATGTCCGACTCACCCGCCACCGCCCGAATGATCGATACCATATCGTGGGATCCCCTTACGCTGGGGTGACAACGAACAATACCGCAATTTGGGATCTGGTCGGCAAGGAGTTCGGCGGATCGGTTGCTGGCCGGGTCGTATCGCGGCTGACGCAGGCCGTTCGACCTAGTTTATCGATGAAGGTCGCAAACGATCAGACTCGCTACGGTTCAGGCTCTGGAACGGGCTGGCGACAGGATTCGACCAACTCTCGCCGTCCGGCACTGAAGTTACGAGCGTCTGCCTGCTCCTCAACCTGTCGTCTGCCTAGCGGAAGGCTGCCCGGCTGCTACGCGCCCCCTTCGAGCCATCAGGCGACGGCAAGCCGGTCGCCGGTAGCGGAATGACAACCTTGCAATAATTTAATCGGGAAAGCGGTCCGGCGGCACACCCCCCATGGCGGACGCTACGAAATATGCTCAGCAGGTAAGTCTGCGACTTGAAGCCCGCATCTCATTTGAATTGCGCGGTTCACCTTTTTCATGGTGGGAATAAAGTGATCGATTTCCGTTTGAGGTATGGCTTCCCCGATCCTGCTGTGGGAATTAACGAAGTCCCAGCCATCCGGAGTTTGGTCGATCTGGAGAACCGAACTTTGCGCTTCGCCATATAGCCAAACGTGCGTGATGGTGTGGACGCTGCGGTGTTTCGGCAAAATCTCGACTGAATCGAGCCAATCAGTCTTATAGGTAATGCGAGCCGCGTCTGGAACGCTGTGAATTGCTGCGTTGATGCAACTTATGTCGACCGGGCCACCGAGGGACACACGACTTTGTACACCGTAAAGACGGTCACATCCGCTCAAAAAGACCATCACGCCGATAGCGAAAGTTCCAATTCTCATTTGGGAAGGTTACCCTCGCCTGCAAGGCGGCTCAATGACCACTATCCACCCTCTTACGCTGAAATCCGGACGAACCGTGAGGGCCCCATTGCGGTCGCTGCGCCGTTCGATCTAAGGTCGAGCCTGAAAAGGGGGCTCAATATGGCAAGCATCTCGAAGACCCAGCGGTTGATCTTAATCGCCGCCTTTGCCGCGCTGCTGATAGCTCTGGCTATGCATCGACTCGAAGGGCCATTTACCGGCGACTGGATTACGGTTGTCTTGAGCGCTTCTCTCTTCGGGCTCGCGTTCATGTGGGATGGTATCGCGAGCTATTTGAAGAGGTAGTGCCGTCCGCTATGCACCCGTTTTCGTCATTCCGGGAGGTGAGCGCTGCGCTCTATAGCGGCACGTCCGGTGCTCACCGCTCGGGAAGAAAACCAGCCTGACCGGACACGCCCCCTTGCAGTCATTGAGCAGAAGGTTGAGCCCACCACCGAGGCACGAACCGCATTGCGAGGACCGTCGCAGACGAGACCGTGCAGGACAAGCCCACCGCGTCGAGCATGGGGGTGCCGAAGAGAAGGAGCCAGCTTCCGCAAACTACTGCCGGACCGACTGAGCAGAAGGCAATGATGTGCTCGGACAGCCACGCACCTGCCTTCCAGATTAAAAGGCCGAGAACAATCAACCACGGCAGTGAAAGCAACCCGCCGATGAGGAACGCCGCCAAAATGCTACTGGTGATGTCAGCGACATCCCGAGACCCGTAGAGGCTGATAGCTAAAAGACCGACAATATGGGCCAAGCACGATTGACAGAAGAGTGTTTGCCGCGCCGACGAGTGTTCCATCTCACAATCTTGGCCGAAATGATGGGCTGTAGCAATGTCCGCAATCCACCCGTTTTCGCCATTCCGGGCGGCGAGCGCTGCGCTCTATAGCCGTCCGTCCGGTACTCGCCGCTCGGGAAGAAATGCAGCCTGACCGGACACGC
>NZ_ALVC01000070.1:0-3623 GCF_000293195.2 Sphingomonas sp. LH128 | reverse complement strand
ACGAGGCCTATCTCGACGTCACCGCAAACAGGCGCGGGATCGAGACGGCATGGCGCACAGCGAAGCAGATCCGCGCGGCTATTCTGGAAGAAACCGGCCTGACGGCCTCGGCAGGTATTTCCTACAACAAGTTTCTCGCAAAGCTTGCGTCCGATCACCGCAAGCCCAACGGCCAGTTCGCGGTGACGCCCGATATGGGGCCGGCCTGGATCGAGGTCCTGCCGGTCAGCCGGTTCCACGGCGTCGGGCCGGTCACGGCGGACAAGATGAAGCGGCTGGGGATCGCCACCGGCGCGGATCTCAGGGCGAAGTCGTTCGAGTTTCTCCAGCAGCATTTCGGCAGCTCGGCCGGCTGGTATTATGCGATCTCGCGCGGGCAGGACGACCGGCCGGTGAACCCGGACCGGGTTCGCAAGTCGTCGGGGTCGGAGACGACCTTCGACCACGACCTCACCGACCCGGCCGCGATCGAGGCGGGGGTCTTGCGAATGGCCGAGGACGTCTGGAACTGGTGCGAAAGCCGCGGCTCATTCGGTCGCACGGTGACGGTGAAGATCAAGTATGGCGACTTTCGGCAGATCACGCGAAGCCGAAGTCAGACGGGCGCGGTGACGACGCGCGATGCCTTGCGCAAGTCTGCGCTCGACCTTGTCCGTTTGGTCTTTCCCGTCGCCAAAGGTATCCGCCTGGTCGGCGTGACAGTCTCGAACTTCACCGACCCGCCAGCTACCGGAGAAGTCGAACTGCCGATGTTTCGCGAAGGACAGGCGGCATGATGCTCGATCTGTTCGACGCGCCCGTGCTGCCGGGACTGGCCCTGCGCAGCGACATCATCGACGCGGCCGAGGAACGCATGCTGATCGCGCATATCGATGCGAGCGATCTCACGCCGTTTCGCTTCCAGGGCTGGACCGGCAAGCGGCTGACGACGTCTTTCGGCTGGAACTACGATTTCGAGCTGGGGCGGACGAGGCAAGCTCCGCCGATCCCCGACTGGCTGGCGCCCTTTCGTGACCGGGCGGCGATATTTGCTGGGCTCGAGCCCGATGAAATGATCCAGGCCCTGCTGATCCGCTACGATCCCGGCGCAGGGATCGGCTGGCACCGCGATCGCCCGATCTACGAACACGTCGTGGGCATATCACTGGGCGAGGCGGCGACGATGCGGTTCCGGCGCCGGCGGGGCGATGGTTTCGAGCGGGCATCGGCACCTCTGAGCCCCCGCGGCATCTACCACATGAGCGGTGTAGCCCGGCGCGAATGGGAGCACAGCATCGCCGAAATGGCGCGGCCACGCTGGTCGATGACATTCCGGAGCCTTACGAAAAGGCGTTGAATCGGCGGGGTGAGATTTCTTGATCCGGCCCCTATATCTTGCCGTGCGAACCCGGGTGCCTGCGAGGTATTGCCTCTACCATGAGAATGATTTCGTTCGCCGATGGCATGAGCGTTCCCGCATTGGGGCAGGGCACCTGGATGATGGGCGAGAGCCCCGATCGCCGCGCGGCCGAGGTCGCGGCCTTGCGGGAAGGCATCGAACTTGGCCTGACCCTGATAGACACCGCCGAGATGTATGCCGATGGTGAGGCCGAGCGGGTGGTCGGCGAGGCGATAGCCGGGCGGCGCGAGGCGGTCTTCCTTGTCAGCAAGGCCTATCCGCAGAATGCATCCGGCAAGCGGCTGCGCCGAGCCTGCGAGGCGAGCCTGAAACGCCTCGGAACCGATCAGCTCGACCTCTACCTCCTGCACTGGCGCGGCAATGTTGCCCTCGCCGAAACGGTGGAGGCCATGGAGGAACTGGTCGCCGCAGGCCTTGTAGCGCGCTGGGGCGTCAGCAATCTCGATACCGAAGACATGGAGGATCTTGCTGCCGCCGGCGGCGAAGCCTGCGCCGCGAACCAGATCCTCTACAATCTTGCACGGCGCGGCCCCGAGTTCGAACTGATCCCATGGCTCGAGCGCCGCCGTATTCCCGTCATGGCCTACAGTCCGGTCGAGCAGGGAAGGCTGCTCGGCCATACGGTGCTGCGCGAGGTGGCATTGCGGCACGGTGCCAGTGCGGCGCAGGTCGCCCTCGCGTGGCTGATGACAAGGCCGGGCGTCCTGCCCATTCCCAAAGCCGCCTCGATCGCGCATGTTCGGGAGAACCGTGCCGCTGTGGATCTGGTTCTGACGCAAGGCGATCTCGCGGCGCTCGAGCACGCCTTCCCGCCCCCCGTAAAGCGCAGCCGGCTCGAGATGCTCTAGGCTTGCTTCGCGCCTTCTACCGTTTCGCGGCCGTCCCGGTAGGCAGAGGCGTGTCGAACACCCAGTTGAGATAGGCGGCGATGCGAACGCCGGCGCGTTTCAGGCGATCGTCGATCTCGGTGCGGTGGGCGTACGCGTAATCCCACGAGAGTGCCGGATCGGCAGGGTAGATCGTCTTGCGCAGGGCGATGCTCTCGTGGATCCAGACCGCGGGATCGCGCTCGTTCCAGGCGATGACATCGGCCGGTGTGATCGATCGCGACAGCCAGGCGGCGTACTCGGAATAGGACAGCGAGCGTTGCTCGATGAGCGCCGAATCCCACACCGAGTGGAGATTGGTCGACTTGCCGAACCAGGTGACCGAGACCGCATTGCCGCCGCGATCGGTACCGGTTCCGGCATGGAGCGGCTGATGCAGGTCGCCGATGATATGGACGATGAAACGAAGCGCCAGGCGCTTGTCGTCGGGCGTGGACTTGGGATCGCGCAGGGTAGCGGTGAAACGCGACAGCGCGGTCATCGCGTCCCCAGCGGCTGGCCCGTCGGATGCCTTGTAGTCCTCGCCGGCGACGGTCACGTAGTGCCAGGGGCTGGCCTGCTTCTGCCAGAAGACGTCGGGATCGGACTTCATGTCATCGGGCCAGGTTGCCGCTTCGGCGAGATCCTCGGTTCCGAGCAGCAGGCGGACATTGGCCCGGGCAAGGCCGCTCAGGTTCTCGTCGGCGATCGCCCCGGTGATGCGGTGACCGACCGGTCCCCAGGCATGGGCGGGTGTGGCGATGGCGAGCGAGGCGGCGAGGAGGATCGTTTTACGCATGATGGCCTCATAGAGCACGGGCGGCCGGGGCACAGCCCCCCAGCTTCCTTCTAATCGATGCAAGGCCGCCAGTTCCACTTGGCTGCATTGTTTCACATTACGCTCTAGTGCGGGGCAGTTTCAGAACACTCGCACGGCCGGCAGATTTCCGAAACCGGGACCCAACGGTGCACGAAGCCAGGAATGAAGCAGGGTGTTCTCCTGCCGCGATGAATAGGGCTCAAATGCTCAGGAAGTCGTGGAAAGGATGCTGGAACTTGGCGTGCTTGTACGGCAAGGGGCCTCCCGAATTGCCATCAGGCCCTCGCGAGGCGAGGCCTTACTGACGAGTTGACGACCTGGACATGAGCAAGAATGAACGCGGCGGAGAGTTCGAAGCGCCGGTTATCGAGGCGAGCCGCGGCTCTGTCGCCAAGTTCATAGCCTATGCCAGGCGTCGCGGCACGATCACCGTCGATGAGCTGAACCTTGCCCTGCCGCAGGATCAGATGACCGCAGACCAGATCGAGGACGTCATGGCGGCGATGTCGGAGATGGGTATCAGGATCGTCGAGAACGA